>DAICYU010000057.1 GCA_027311485.1 Acetobacteraceae bacterium | reverse complement strand
GCAACAACCGGCTGACCAGCCTGCGCACGCCGGGGGTCAGCCGCATTTCGGCCAGGTACGTCTCTCCGCCGGCGACCGCCCCGCAGCTTCCGGCATTGTAGGCGTCCAGCATTTCCACATCTTCCTGGAACATCAGCCGGACGATGGACAAATGCCGGGACGCCGTCGCCGCTTCCATGGCGCGTTGGGCTTCGCTGGCGGTCATCATGCACACGGTCTGTCCAGACAATCCACCGAGACTCTGGACCGGGGACGAATCCGGCACCATCACCGCCATCTGGTCGAGGGCGATGGTCGGGCCGGGCAGGACGTAGGCGCCCAGGTTCTGCTCCGCGATCTCGCCGCCGGTCAGGAATGCCAGGTCGTCCTGCCAGGTGCGCACGGCGTCGAATTCCTGCGTCGTCTCATACAGCCGGAACGACACCCGGCCGCGCGGCCCCAGCACGGCGACCCCGACCGCGCGGCAGATGTCGACGGCGATCCCGACGACGCCGCCGCTGGGTGGTGCCTCGGCGATGCCCGGCCGCTCCACCGCGCCGCAGCGCAGCACGCCTTGCGCCCGGACGCGCGCCAAAGTGTCCCCGGCGTAGGCCGGCGTCGCGCCCAGGGCGTTGGGCGCCACCCCGGGGGCCACGGCAAGCATCGCGCCCAGCAGGGCGGCAACGGCCCGCATGGCTACGGCTTTGCCGCGGCCGTGTTGAACCGCGGCAGGGTCGCGGGCAGCGTGTTGAAGCCGGGCGGAGCGCTGTCGTCGATATGCTGCCGCTGATCCTCAGGCACCATGCCGATGGCCGAGCAGCCCTTGCCGTTGAAGTGCGGCAGGGTGTCGACGACGTTGTCCGGGATCATCGCGTAGCTGGCCGGCAGCGGCGGCAGCGTGCCGTTCAACCGCCCAGGCTCGAACCCGGACAGCAGATCGTCGGTCGCGGGCGTATTGATGTCTCGCGGCCCCAGATGGTGCTGCACGAACCCGTCCGGGCCGTTGAACTTCGGGTCGGTGCCGGCCAGCAAAGCCTGCTTCTCCTCCGGCAGGGTTGCCAGCGGCGGCAGGTCGAACAGCGCCTCCAGCGTTTCGATTACCGCATTATGGTCGCCTTCGGCATGGGACACGACATGCGCCCGTGCGTAGGGGGAGATCAGGATCATCGGCACGCGGATGCCACGCGCCAGCGGCAACCCGTCCGGCCCATAGGACAGGATGCGCGGCGGGACATGGTCGTAGAACCCGTCCGACTCGTCATAGGTGATGATGATCAGGCTTTGCCGCCACAGGTCGGGGTCGCCGGCGACGGCGTTGATCAGCCGGGCAGCCATGGATTCACTGATCTGGCGATCGCTGTATGACGGATGATCGTCGTCACCCTGCTTTGTCTTTGCGATCGCAGCGCGATCCGCATCGGTCAGGGGACCGGGAAAGTTGGCGTTCTGGATCGGCGGCGTCTGCTTTGCAATATTCCTGAACCCGCCGCGCACATAGAAGACTCCGCCGCCAGGCGGCAGCTTCCTGCCCTTCAGATCGTCGAACACGTCCTCCAGCCCGCGCAGGTGCGGCGTCAGCGCCGGATTGTTGGCGATGTAGCCGAAATACTGCGCGCCGTTATGGTGGCTGACATAGCCTGTATGGGTGGCTTCATTCGACGGATCGGTCGGCTCATGGTCGTAGCCTTCCTCGTACCAGCGCCAGTTCACTGGCGTGCCGTTACGGGCGGCGATGAAAGGAATGTCCTGCTTGATGTCCGGCAGATCCACATCCGGTGCACGGTCTTGCGCCATGTCCGCCGTGATGCCGCGGCCGGCGAACAGCAGCGGTATGGAAGCAAACGTCAAATTCTCGGAAATATTGTTGTTCCTGTAATTTTCCCACTTCGATCCCCGCGGCTCACGGTCGGTTTGCGTGGTGTCGAACTGGGATCCGTAGAAGGGCTGGGGATCTTTCACCACCGGCACGCCCTGCAGCGTCCCGGTCACGCCGTTGGCCGTAACGGTCGAGCCGGCGGCGCCGCGCTTCACCCATTGCGTTTCCCCGGCCTGACCGGCCAGCATGGCGATGGCGTTTGGCGTGGACGGCGTATCCTCGGTCGCGAAGATGTTGTCGAACAGGGCAAACCGGCTGGCATACTGCCACAGGAAGGGCAGCGTATCGCAGTCAACATGGCTCATGACCAGGCGGGCGAACTGCGTTCCCATCGCGATGTTCGCGGCGCCGCCTTTGCTGGCGAAGCGTGTGTATTCATCCGCGGCGAAACCATCCATCGCCGCGACACCGTGCCGGACGTCCAGCTTCTTCGCCAGGCCGACATGGCTGTGATCGACGCTGTCGACAAACGTGCTGTTCTGCTCTGGCCCGATGCGGAATGGGCGGACCGTGACCGCATTGCCGTCGGCGCCGATATAGGTCTGGGTAAAGCCCGGCGTAGCGGCGGCGGTGCGCGGTCCGGCCGCGTTGGCGTAGATCCCGTTGGCACCGGGGAAAGTGCCGAATTCGTTGTCGAAGGAGTGATTTTCGTTGAATATGACAAAGACGTATTTTATATTTTGGCGTAACGCTTGAATTAACGCATCCCGTGACATTGACGTCGAGTCGGATGGCGCGACGACAAACGGGGCGACCGCCGCGCCCGGGTCGGGCTGAGGCGTGACAAGCCGGCTGGGTAATGGCGTCTGCGCCACGGCCGGGTGGGCCGTCGGCAGGCTCGTCGCCACCGCGACCCCCGCGAGAAATGTTGCAGTACGCAGCCGCATCATGCGCTCTCCCAAGGCAACGCAGCAGAGTGACATAAGGCATGTCGCCCTGCTGCAAGCATCATGGCAGGGACAATGCCCAAGCCCGCGCCCGCGGTAAATCCTGCCCTGCGAAGAATGATGCCTGGCGGAGACAAATAACTGCCGGGCCGATAGCAGCCAGACCGGCATTTCTTTCAATCATCTTACATGTGAGAGAACGATGCGACTTTGTGACGGTCCGTGAAATATTTTCATGCACTGTAACGACAACTTCTTGTCGCGCCCTATATGGATCAGGATAAGCAGGGGGAAATTGAATGCTGCTGCGGGATTATGTTTATCGAGCGATCCGGCAGTCGATTCTGAACTGCGACTTGCAGCCCGGGCAGGAAGTGCGGGAACAGACGCTCGCGCAAAAGCATCGTGTCAGCCGCTCGCCCGTTCGCGACGCGTTGCTCCGGCTGGAGCAGGAGCATCTGGTGACTGTGCTGCCCCGGCAAGGATATCTGATTAATCCGGTCACGATCCCCGACACTGACGACCTGTATGGCTTGCGGCTGCTTCTTGAGCCCGCCTGCGCCGCCGCAGCCGCCCTGCGTGACGAAGACGCGGTGCGCACGCTCGACCGGTTCCGCCGGACCACCGGGCTTGCGGACCGATACGAAACGTACGCTGATTACAACAGCGATTTCCACAATGCCTTGGCCGAACTGAGCGGCAACGCCCGCACGGCGGCCATCATGCGGGACGCGCTGGAGCAGTTGACCCGTCTGCAACGTCTCTCTCCCGATCGGTTCGACTGGTTGCGGGTCCAGCCCTTCGTGGAAATGCACGACGCGATCATCGATGCGGTCCAGGCGCACGACCCTGAAGCCGCGTTCGGACGGGCCGCCAGCCATGTCAAAGCGGGTGCCACGGCGATGCTCGAGGATATGGCGGCGTCCAAAGCGGCGTGGCGCATTGCCGGGCGGGCTGATGCCCGGCCAATGGCGACGGGGCCAAACGGGGCGGGGCCAGACGGGGCGGGGTCAGGTACGACGGGGCTAGTTGCGACGGGATCAGTTGCGAGGGGGCCGGATGGTACGGGGTCAGATGCGGCGGACACGATAGCGTTATGGCAGACAGGCGCACTGACCAAGGCCGGTTCCGGCTCCCTGACATGCTGAACCGGGCGGGCATGCGCATGCCCATGCGCGCCCCCAGCCCGCGACGGCGGCACGGCTCGCCAGGCTCGCGCGTCGGCCAGCTGTGCCTGGAATGCCGCGTTGCCATGATGTAAGCCGCAGCCAACCGAAGCGCGCCTCTCGGTGGCGAACGCTTCGTGGACAGGATGACAACGATGGATGCTGTGGCAATCCCGCAGGCTGAAGCCGAGCGGATGAGGAAACTGCGTGGCAGGGGCCGCTATACGGCGGATGAGGTGTTTACCGGCGCGCTGTATGCGGTGTTCGTCCGCAGCCCGCATGCCCGCGCCCGCCTGGTTTCGATCGATACCACGCAGGCCGCCGCGATGGCGGGCGTCGTGCGCGTCATCACCAGCCAGGACTGCGTCGAAGCCGGGCTGCGCAATTTTCCCGTGATCGACCGTGTCGGCAAGGGGCTGATCATACCGTTCCGCCCGATCCTCGCCGATACCGAAGCCCGCCATGCCGGGGAAGCCGTGGCCTGTGTCGTCGCGGAAACCCAGGCGCAGGCGCTGGACGCGGCCGAGGCGGTGCTGGTGGACTACGACCCGCTACCCGCCGTGATCGGCATCGCCGCCACCCTGGCCGACGGTGCCGCCCTGGTGCACTCGGGCACGCCGGGCAATGTCGCGCTGCGTCATGAAGCCGGGGACGCCGACGCGGTGGCCGCAGCCATGCGCGACGCCGCGCTGGTGGTGGAAACCCGGATCGACCTGCCGCGCCTGGCACCGGTCACACTGGAACCACGCGCGGCGGCGGCTCGCTGGGACGCGGCCGCCGGCGTCTGTGACATCCGCGTGCCGCATCAGGGCGTCAATGAAATCCGGCGCGACCTGGCCGCCTGTTTCGGCCTGCCGCCCGACCGGTTCCGCGTCCTGGCCGGCGAGGTGGGCGGCGGATTCGGCCCGCGCAACATCGCCTACCCCGAGTATGCCGCCGTCGCACTCGCCGCCCGGCTGACCGGCCGGCCTGTGGCCTGGCATGGCACGCGCAGCGAGTCGTTCCTGACCGACATCCAGGGCCGCGGCGTTCACCTGCACGGGCGGCTCGCCTTCGATGCTGCCGGCGTCGCGACGGCGCTGGACATCACCTATGACAACGATCTGGGCGCCTATATCTCGCCGGTCGCGGTGTTCGCCGCGGTGCATAACCCGCTGCAATCGCTGATCGGCTGCTATGCCATTCCGGCGGCGCATGCGGTGTTCCGCATGGTGCACACCAACGCCGTGCCCACCGGTCCGTACCGCGGCGCCGGCCGGCCGGAAATGGCGCTGCTGGTCGAGCGTTTGATGGACATCGCCGCCCGCCGCCTGGGCATCGATCCGTTCACCCTGCGGCAGCGCAACGCAATCCCGTCCGAGGCCTTCCCGTTTCTGCTGCCCAGCGGCGCCCGCTACGACAGTGCCGATTTTGCCCGCCTGCTGCGCACGGCGCATGACGCCGCCGATTGGGACGGTTTCGCCGCCCGCAAGGCGGACGCCGCCGCGCGCGGCCTGACCCTGGGCCGAGGCATGGCGCTGTTCATCGAGGTCTCCGGCGGCGGCGGGGCGCCGGACGAAGCCGCGCTGACACTGTCCGCCGCGGCCGGACAGCCGTTGCTGCGGATCGAAACCGTCACCGCCAGCACCGGCCAATCCCATCCCCGCACCTTCGCCCTGATCGCCGCCCCCCGGCTCGGCCTGCCCGAAACGGCGATCACGCTCGTGGCCTCCGATCCCGGCACCACACTGTCCGGCGCCGGATCGTATGCGTCGCGCAGCACCATTGCGGCGGGCAGCGCCGTGGCCCAGGCCGCCGATGCCATCGCCGTTCGGCTGCGCGACCTGGCCGCCCTGCGTGGCAATTGCGCGGCCGAGGAGGTGCGCCTGGCCGACCAGGCGGCACACCGACCGGACGGCAGTGTCATCTGCGGCATCGCCGACCTGCTGACGCAGCCAATCGCCGAAACCGGCCGCGTGGCGCCCAGCAACGCCTTCGCCTCCGGCTGCCATGTGACCGAGGTCGCGGTGGACCGGGAAACCGGCGTGGCGACGCTGACCCGCTATGTAGCGGTGGACGATGCCGGGGTCACCATCGACCATCAGGCCGCGGAGGCGCAGATCCACGGCGGCATCGCGCAGGGCGTGGGTGAGGTGCTAGGCGAGGACTATGTGATCGAGCCCGATTCCGGCCAGCCGATCGCGGCCACGCTGCAGGACTATATGCTGCCGCGCGCCAATGACCTGCTGGAATACCGGGTGATCGAATGCAACACGCCGTCCCCGGCGAACCCGTTGGGGGTCAAGGGCATCGGCGAGGCCGGCACGACCGGCGCGCTGTGCGCCGTGACCAGCGCCGTCGCCGATGCGCTGGACGGCGCGGGGCTGCCGGCGATGCCGTTCACCCCGATGCGCCTGTGGCAGGCGATGAACCAGAGCGTGATCGCCGGGGGCGGAAAGCCGGAAGGCGTGAGTCATGCAATCTAACAATGACTTCTGGATCATGAACGGGTCAACCTGACCCAATCATGATCCAGGTGTCCTGCCCTACGTTCGTCGCCCTGAGCGACTGACGTAGCGCAGGACACCCAGACAGAAGGCTCGTGTTGCGAACGGGCGCTTCAGCTTCCCGCCCGGAAGCCGTACACCACCATCGATGCCTGGATCGGCACCGCGGCCGGGTGCACGGCGACAACCGGGCTGTGGAAGTGCAGGTCATCGATGAAGATGCGCGCCGGGGCCTGATCGACTTGGCGCACCAACTCCATCAACACCGGCCACGGTGCGTTCAGGCTGATCCGCAGGGACACCCGGTGCCAGCGGCCATCGGCCTCGGCCGGCAGTGTTTCCACCGCCGTCAGCGTCGTGCCGGCGCTGGACGCCATGCGCTGCACCGCTTCCTGCAATCCTGCCGCGGCCACCGCGTCCGAGGTTCCCGACAGCAGGGCCGATCCGCCTTCGACCGGCTTGCGCGCCGTCGCGCTCAATGCCGGCAGGCTGGCGGCAACGGCTTGCATCCGGTCCAGCAGCGCCTGGCGCTGGGCCAGAAGACGAGCCTGATCCTGATAGAAAGACAGCAGCGGATCGGCGACAGCGAGCCAGATCACGGCCACACCGATGATGCCAATAGCGGCGGCCAGCAGCTGGCCGCGTCGGCCGGTGGGCAAAGTGGCGGCATTCATGGCGCGATCTCCGCCCGGATCGAGAACACGTCCAGCGGCGATCCCCCGATGCGCGTCACCGGTGCGGCGAAGGCGACATCGCGGAACATCGGATCGGCCGCCAGCAAGGTGATCAGGTTGGGGGCCGAGGCGGAACGGCCGGCGATGGTCAGTTGCCGCTGCCGCAGCGACAGGTCGGTCAGGTAGGTGCTGTCGGGCAGCACGCGGGTCACCGCCGCCAGGATCGCCGGCACGTCGCCGTTGCGGGCCAGCTCCCGCGCCATGATGTCGTGCCCGGCGGCGCTGGCATCGACCGCACGCCGCATCGCCTCCACCCGTGACACCTGGGGCCGCAACGCGTCCATCGCCGCGTCGGTCCGGTGCAGGTCCCATGCCTGGACGGCGAACGGCAACACTACGGCGACGACACCCAGGACGACGCTGGTGTAGGCAAGCAGCCGGACGATCGCATCACGGCGGGCCGTTGCGGCCCCATCGTCCTGCAACGGCAGGATGCGCACCGGCGGATCGCCCACCTCCAATAATTTCGGCCGGATGCCGATGCGTTCCAGCCCATTCAGCGCGTCGGCCAGGGTGATCTTCGGCACGATGGTCAGACGGATATCGCTGCGCGCGCGGTCGTTGGGCCGTGGAGTTGCGTCCCAGCGCCAGTAGATCGCATCGGAATCGAACGGCGTGATGCGGGGCAGTTCGAGCCGCAGCATCCGCTCCATGTCGGCGCGCGACGCGGCCGGCATCACATGGGTCTTTTCCAGTACGGCGCTGCGTCCGGTGCGCAGCAGCACGGGCTTGCGTCCTGCCGAACGCGGCACCGCACCCAGCGGCACCGTTTGTTCCTGCCCGCCACGCCGGACGAAGGCACGGACATCGCCATCCTGGCCGGTTTCGATCACGACGCCATCCGGCACGCCATCCTGGCCGCCGATCAACGACGCCGGCAGCAATTCCCGCATCCGGGCGACCCACCAAGAACAGACATCAGCCAGCATGGATCAGGTCCCCGCGCCAGACCTTTGCCCGGCGGCACCGGTCAAGGCCAATCGCGAATGCGAGAGCACCGTGCCGCCTTATCGTTGCACTGGCCCGGACCAGACCCGTCCGGTCAGCCAGTCGACGCCGATGACGACGCGTTCCGGCCCCGACGCGACGGTGATGGCGCCGCCCGAGGACTCGCCTTCAGGGGTAAACGCCACGGTGGCGGGACTCAGGCTCTGACCGGGCGCCAGATGCCAGGCGGGTCCACCGTCCATGGCGAAGCTGTCGGCCGCTGTCCGCACCACGATGACACGGTCGCTCGCGATGGCCTGACCGCGCGCCAGCCGCAGGGTGCCGGTCAAGGTGCGGACCGTAGCCTCCAGCTCCACCCGGCGGCTGCGCAGCGGACCGCGCGTCATGACGAGTCCGGCGACCAGACCCAGGATCACCAGCACGATGATGATTTCGATCAGCGTAAAGCCGGCCGCGCCGGACGGTGCGGGTCGTCTGCTGCTCATGCTCAGCCCCTGCGCATGGTCAGCCCCTGCGCATGCTCAACCTGCGCATGCTCAACCCAGGTCGCGGACGACGTAGCCGGCCTGCAGGATGCGGATCTCGAAACCATGGGCGATGCAGCGGCGGATCGGTTGCGGCCCGAAACGCGGCATGTCGTAGGGCGCATCCAGGACGCAGACCTGGCAGCGCACCAGGTTGGGCGTCGCGGTCGGCTGCTCGGTCACCAGCCGGGCATCGACCTGGGCATAGTGATTGGCGGTGCGGATCTGCCGCGCCATTTCATCCACGACGGTGGGCACGCGGCAGACCGGCCCTTGTTCATGCGCGCCGGCCGGCTGCCCCAACGCCGCAATCGCCAGGATCGCCATTGCTGGCATCGTTGCCACCGCTGCTACGCGCATCATCGGCCCCTTCCCCGCAGGCCGACACCAAGCGGCCGGCTGCGGCTTCGCACGGGATGGCCGCCGCAGGCGAATAGAAAGGCCGCGAGGACACAGGCCAAAAGGACCCAGGGCTTGACGCCCGGAGTGGATCAGGCCGGCGCCGGGCCGGCGTTCATCCCTTGCACCACGCCGCGATCTGCGAATGGGTGGCGAACCAGCAGCCGCCTTTCGCCTTCATGTGCCGGATCAGCCGCTCCAGCAGCGGCAGGCGGGACCGGTGGCCGGTGATGTGCGGATGCATGGTGAGCAGGAATAATCCGCCCTCCTCCCAGGCGCCATCGAACTCGGCGGTGAAGATCTCCTCGACGGCCGAGGGCGGCGTATAGGGCCGCAGGCCGGAGAACCGCAGCATGTTGAAATACACCGCGTCGTCGCGGATCCACTCCGGCGGCAACTCGACGATTCCGGTCGGCTGCCCCTGGTCCTCCAGCTCATACGGGTCGTCATCGGCCATCAGGCTGCTGTCGTACAGCAGCTTCATCTCCCGGATGATGTCCAGCGTGTTGACCGAGAAATCCCAGCTGGCCGTGCGGATGCCCACCGGCTCCTTACCGCTGATCTTCGCCAGCGTATCGCGGGAGCGCAGCGTCAACTCCCGCTCCGCTTCGCGCGGCAGGGCGGTATTCACCTCGTGGATCCAGGAGTGGATGCCGATCTCATGCCCGTCGCCCGCGACGGCCCGCACTTCATCGGGGTGCAGCAGCGCCGACACCGCCGGGTAGAAGAACGTCGCCGGGACCGACTCACGTTCCAACAGGCGGCGGATGCGCGGCGTCGCCTGGCGGGCACCATACTGCCCCTGGCTGATGCGCATCGGGCTTTCATCGTTGTCACGCAGCGGGATCGTCTCATGATCCGCGTCGAAGCTGATCGCCACGGCGCACCGCGCGCCATCCGGCCACGACGCCGGCTTCAGGCTGCGTCCCGCGCGCGCCCGGCCGACGATCCGGCGCCAGGTTTCCTCAGGCCATTGCCAGGGTTGCACCGCTTCCGTGTCCATACGGGGTTCCCTCCATGCGCGTCCGGCGGCATGCTGCACCGGCACCGTCGCCAGGGGAAGGCCCGACCGGGAGAAGCCTGACCAGAGGGAAACCCGAATGGGGGCAACCTGACCAGGGGAAACCTAACCGGGGAGGCCCGAACGGGGAGATCCGACCGGCGACAACCGCAGGGGAGCACTATGGCCGAACTCGATCCCGCTTTGCTCAGCGCCGAAGGCATGCTGGCTGCCTTTGCCCGCCAGCAGCTGACACCCCTGGACGTGCTGCAGGCGATCACCGAGCGGATTGCCCGCCTGAACCCCAGCCTGAACGCCTTCGCCATCCTGAATCCGCACGCCCTGGAGGCGGCCGGGGACAGCACGTCCCGCTGGCGGGCCGGACGGCCGATCGGCATTCTGGACGGCGTGCCCTGCACGGTGAAGGACCTGGTCGACCTTGCCGGATTCCCGACCCGCCGTGGCAGCCGCACCACCAGCCCCGACCAGGCGCCCGACGATGCCCCCATGGTCGCCGGCCTGAAGGCCGCCGGTGCGGTGATCCTGGGCAAGACCACCACCACCGAGTTCGGCTGGAAGTCCCCCGGCGATTGCCCGCTGCACGGCATTACCCGCAACCCATGGAACCCGGCCTATACGACTGGCGGGTCCTCCGCCGGCGCCGGCGCGGCGGGCGCGGCCGGGTTCGGTCCGCTGCATATCGGCACCGATGCCGGTGGCTCGGTGCGCATTCCGGCGGCCTGGTGCGGGCTGGTCGGGCTGAAACCCACCTACGGCCGTATCCCGCAATGGCCGTCCAGCGCCTTCGCCAGCGTTTCCTGCGCCGGCCCGATGACCCGCACGGTGCGTGACGCCGCACTGATGCTGTCGGCCATGGCGCGCTGGGATCTGCGCGATCCGTTCTGCCTGCCCGATGATCCGCGCGACTGGCTGGTTGGGATCGAGGCCGGTGTCGCCGGCCTGACGGTCGGCGTTCTCAGCAGCCCCGGGTTCGACGCACCGGTCGATCCCGACGGCATCGATGCGGTGGAGCGTGCGGCGGAACTGCTGGCCGACGCCGGCGCCTACGTGGAACAGGTGCAGGCCGACCTGCCCGACACCAGCACCGCTTTCGGCCGCGTCTGGGGTGCCGCCCTGGCCCGCGTGGTGGCCAATACGCCGTCACAACTGGTCGGGCTGCTGGACCCGGGCATCCGGGAGGTCGCCTCGACCCTGGATGGCATGACGGCGATCGAGTTCATGGATGCCGAAGCCATGCGCGCCGCCGCCGGGCATGCGATGGCTCGGCTGCACCAGCGCTTCGACCTGGTGCTGTGCCCGACCGTTCCCGCGGGCCCGCCGCTGGCGGATGCGCCGACAATCGACCCGGTGCGCGCGCTGTGGACGCAATGGGCGCCGTGGACGTTTACCTTCAACCTGACGCGACAGCCGGCGATTTCGGTGCCGATGGGGCCGCGGTCCGACGGTCTGCCCAATTCCGTGCAGATCGCCGCGGCGCAGTTCCGCGACGACCTGGTGCTGCGCGCCGCGCGGGCGATCGAGCTGGCGCAGCCGTTCACCATCCCGGACCTGGGATAGCGGCCCCCTGCCTTCGGACGCGGCGGGACATCCGCGTCGGCACATCGGCGTCGGCATATCCGCGTCGGCATATCCGCGTCGGGCCGGTTGCGCGGCAATAAGGTCGCCGGGCAGGTTTGCAGCGGCAATCGCGTTCTATCGCGAGAGTCCGCGCCCCTCTGGTCCCTCCGATGCCGCCTGCTCCGCGGCGTCCGCGCCGCCCGGATCGGCTTTCCGAACCTGTTTCAACTGCTCGGCGGCGGCGCTGTTGCCGGCTTCGGCCTTTCTCAGGGACTGCCGAGCCTGCTGGCTCAGGGCGGAGCCTGATTGGGTTTTCGTGGTTTCGGCCATTGCCGTTCTCCCGTGGGCTTGCACTTCGCGACGCCGGGTCGCGCGGATACAACGCACCAGGGCGCGTCCGGTCCATCCGCGATCCCATTCGGCCGCGATCCCATTTGGCCGCGATCCCATTTGGAAAATCCCATCCGGTCCAACCCCATCTGGCCGATTCGCTTCGGGGCGCGGCGAAACGCCGTTGGCCACGGCATCGGTGCCGCCCGTCCGCCGCGGAAACAGCTGTGGGGGAGGCGGATCACGCGCCAGCGCACCAGGCGAATGTCGCGATGCCCGCATAGGTGATTTGCCGAAATGGTGGGTTATTCGCAGGGCAGGCAGACCCCATTTCCTGGCCATCGAAGCCGGACATCTCGCCCGACTGGAGATGGAGAAGATCGATGAAGAACTTAATGCTTGCCGCCTTTGCCGCCCTGAGCCTGGGCGCTGCGGTTGTTCCCGCGTATGCCGCCACATTCCATAATGGCAGCACTGTCGCGGGGGATACTCAGGCGACCCTGCAGCAGCAGACCGCGCCTTACGGCAGATAAGCGGAGTATCCGCGGGCCCGACGCCGTGACACGGTATGCCGGCCCGCGTGGCTCCGGACCGATATCAACGAAGGAAAAGGCCGGGTTCACCCGGCCTTTTCTGCGTCTGCCGCATTCGATCCTTCATGGATGGTCTGCTATCGCCGGGCGGCAAAGGACGCTTCGTGCCAACAGCCGGCGCGGTCGAGCGGCCTGCATGACTCCGATTGTCCGCCAACGGCTGGCTGGACATGAGCGTCCGGACATCCTGGCGGCACTGGTTGGCGGCACTGGCGTGCGGAACCGTCAGGATTGCCGAGCATTGACCACGCAACGCCGGCGGCTTCGTGGCGCCGCTGGATGGAACCGGAAAGACACCGCATGCAGACTGCAACCGAGTCCGTGACAAGGATGGCCTTCAGCAAGGTGCCCGCAGTCACCTTGCTATTTTGGATCATCAAGATCGCCGCCACCACCCTGGGCGAAACAGCCGGTGACGCGGTTTCGATGTCGATGAATCTTGGCTACCTGGTGGGCACCGTAATCTTCGCCTCAATCTTCCTA
>DAICYU010000579.1 GCA_027311485.1 Acetobacteraceae bacterium | reverse complement strand
GGATGGCGTCATCCATGTGGGTCTTGTCGCGCGCTTCCTTCAGGCGATCCGGGTAGCGCTTGGTGTCACGGAAACGCAGCGGATCGACCACCGGCTTAGGCAGCTCGATGCGCGTATGGCTGCCTTCGTCGAACGTCCAGTCCAGACGCTCGGTCGAGCTGACGCGCATGTGGTGGCCGCATTGAGGGCACACCTTCAGGTTGGTCGTTAGGTCCCGATGAAAGATCATCTGCTGGCATGAGGGACACTGATGCCACAGGTTATCCGGCACCGACTTGCTGAACAGAGTGCGGATCTTCGGACGGACGTATTCGGTGAGCCAGCTCATGCGCGGGTGGATAGCGGGCGGACCGTTGCTGGGCAAGCGCATGTCACACGGGGTTCACATGCAGTGACGGACTGACTCGCGGTACGGTTGTGACTCCTGCGACGGAGGGTTTCATGACACATCATCATCCGGATATTGGCCTGCGCTTGCCGGACGGCGGCGGCAAAGGCATCACGCGGCGCGTAACAGCGACGGTTTCACGGGTATTCCCCGACCGGTATGACCATGACGGCGCCGAGCATCAGCACATCTGGATCGATGACCTGAAGGCTCTGGACGATGGGCCGCCCTACGATGGCGAGGTGTTCGTCGCGATCCGGGTGACCGAAGGTGGCATAGGCCAGGATATCCCATTTCAGGTCGACATGCCGGTGGAAATGCAGGGGAAATTCATCCCCGCGGACGAAGCCTATCCGGGCCCCGATAACCAGGGACTGCCGGTTCTGCATTTCACACATGCACCCGTAGGTTTCGTCGAATACGAAGGCGAAACCTACGAGTGACCGAACCGCAACGCGGATTCGAACAGGGGCAATAGTCGAAGGCGGTTCCCGCTCGCCGCGCTTGCGAGCGGGCTAAACGTGCTTCAGCGCATCTTGCGAATGACCGCCTGGTTCAGGTTGTCAGTCGAAACCCTTCGTACCCATTCTCGGCCACCGCGTCGCATTTCTGACGGTAGCCGGCAAAGCCGCCGACATAGGGCATGAAGACGCGCGGCTTGCCGGGAATGTTTGCGCCGACATACCAGGAGTTGGCCAGCGGGTACAGCGTACTGTCGGCGACCTGGTTGACGTGCTGGACCCAGTCGTCCTGTGCGGCGGGGTCGGCTTCCACTTGCTGGTAACCGTTGCCCCGCATGTGCTGGAGACAGTCAGCAATCCAGTCGGTGTGCTGCTCGATGGCCAGGATCATTTGCGTTTTGACCGATGGACTGCCAGGGCCGGTGATGACGAACATGTTGGGAAAGCCTGACACCATGATCCCGAGGTAGGTGCGCGGTCCGCTGGCCCATTCGTCGGCCAGGGCAGGGCCATCCTGAACGCGAATGTCGATTTCCCGCAGTGCGCCGGTCATCGCATCGAAGCCGGTGGCGAATACGATCGCGTCGAATGGGCCATACTCGTGGTCGCGGGTCCGCAGTCCGGTTTCGGTTATTTCCTGGATCGGGTCGCTTTTGACGTCCACCAGCGAGACGTTGTTGCGGTTGTAAGTCTCGTAATAGTTCGTATCCAGGCAGAGGCGCTTGGTGCCGATCGGATGATCCTTGGGTGCCAACAACTCAGCCGTGGCAGGATTGCGGACAATACTGCGAATTTTGTTGCGCACGAACTCTGATGCCGTGTCGTTCGACGCCTTGTTAACCAAAAGATCGGTGTAGGTGTAAAGGAAGCTGATACTGCCGCCTTCGTTCCATTTCGACTCATAGGACCGCTGGCGCTCGTCCTCACTGACGTCCAGTGCGGATTTGGTCGGGGCGGGATGGCCAGCGATGCCGAAGGGCGTATCCAGGGCGTCACGTCGGCGCTGTTCGTATTCCGCCTTGTGCCGGCTCTCCTTCTCGGGGTCGAGCGGCGCGTTGCGGGCAGGCAGGCTGAAGTTCGCGGTGCGCTGGAACACCGTCAGGTGGTCAGCCTGGGCGGCAATCAGCGGGATCATCTGCACGCCGGACGATCCGGTGCCGATCACCGCTACGGTCTGGCCGGAGAAATCGACCCCTTCATGCGGCCACAGTCCTGAGTGGTACCACTTGCCCTTGAAGCTCTCCAAGCCCTTGAAGTCGGGCACGCGCGGTGTCGAGAGATTGCCGGTGGCCATGACGCAGAACTGGGCCGAAATCACGTCGCACTGGTCGGTTTCCAGTCGCCAGCGGCGGCTTTCAGGGCTGTAGACCGCGGAGGTGACGCGCGTGTTGAGTTGGATATCACGTCGCAGGTCGAACCGATCTGCGACATGGTTGATGTAGCGCAGGATTTCCGGCTGTGTTCCATAACGTTCCGGCCATTTCCAGTCCTGCTGCAGGTCGTTGGAAAAGGAGTAAGAATACTCCATGCTTTCCACGTCGCAGCGGGCTCCGGGATAGCGGTTCCAGAACCAGGTCCCGCCGACGCCGGAGCCGGCTTCAAATACGCGGACGTTGAAGCCCAGGCCGCGCAGGCGGTGCAGAGCGTAAAGCCCACCCAGGCCGCCGCCGACCACGACCACGTCGTATTCCTGCGGTTTCGGTGTTGAAACAGGCTGCTGTTGGCGTGCGGCGGACATGCGGACGTTCTTCCCTGGCTTACTTGTCAGTAAGCGGGCCAAATTGCCGGCGTCATGTCAAGCGTGGGCCACGGGGTTGCCGAGCAGCCACGATACCGAGCAATGACATGGTGAGTAGCGACGCTTGCCGCGGGTCATCAGCAGCCATAGCATTCCGTCCAAGACCAGGGAGGAGATCAAGGCATGTCCGATACCCCAACGCTGGTGATCCGCGGCGGCACAGTGGCGGACGGCACAGGCCGCGCATTGTTCGAGGCTGATATCGGCATTGCCGACGGACGCATCGTCTCGGTCGGCCGGATCGGCGGCCGTGGCGCTGAGGAAATCGATGCGCGCGGCATGCTGGTCACCCCTGGCTTCGTTGATCCCCACACGCACTACGACGCCCAGGTGACGTGGGCGAACCATATTACCCCCAGCTC
>DAICYU010000578.1:2774-3019 GCA_027311485.1 Acetobacteraceae bacterium | reverse complement strand
GTGCCCGAACGCTCCGTGCGGCGGATTGGCGCACTCATGCCCATGCCGGGCCGAACCTGGCCGGCCAACTGGCCGCGCCCGGTGCGCATCCTGCACCCGCCGCAGCCAATTGAGGCGATGGCACTGCTGCCCGACCACCCGCCGGTCGCCTTCATCTGGCGGCGCGTCCGGCATCGGGTACGCCGCGCCGACGGGCCGGAGCGGATCGCCGGGGAGTGGTGGAGGAACGAGCGGGAGATGCTGGC
>DAICYU010000578.1:0-2764 GCA_027311485.1 Acetobacteraceae bacterium | reverse complement strand
CGGGACTATTTCCGCGTGGAAGACGACGCCGGCCGCCGCTTCTGGCTGTTCCGGCGCGGCAACGGCAGCGACACCGGAACCGGTGACATGAGCTGGTTCCTGCATGGGTTTTTCTGATCGGATAGGACATGGCCGAAGACAATCTACGCCCGGCGACAACCGCGGAAATCGCCGAGAGCATCGCCTTCGCCCTACGGTATGACGGGCGCAAGCGGGTGCATCATGCCGATGAGATGATGGCGCGGATCACGGCCGAACGGCTGGTGCAGCACCTGCGTGACGCCGGCTTTGTCGTCATGCGCCAGCCGTCGCGGCAGGTACATAGTGACTGGGGCCACCGGCACGGCGATACGGCATCACGATCCTCGCCGGAATGACTCGCGCGCCGGCGCCAATCATATGATTTCGATCATTCGTGCGGACCGGCGCCCATGGGCGATGTATTATGCAGTCGCCGACTCCCAAGGACCTATTCCGCCATGGACATCGCCGTCGCCGAAACCGGCCACAGCACCATCGATACCCTGCCGCCGATCTCTCGCCAGATCTGGGACGCAAAATATCGGTTCAAGGCGCCGGACGGCACGCAAACCGATGCCACGATCGAGGATACCTGGCACCGGGTGGCCCGCGCCCTGGCCGAACCGGAAACCGATCCCGCGCGCTGGCAATCGCGGTTCTATCATGCGCTGGAGGATTTCCGCTTCCTGCCCGCCGGCCGCATCCTGTCCGGGGCAGGGACCGCGCGCCGGGTGACGCTGTTCAACTGTTTCGTCATGGGCGACATCGAGGACGACCTGGGCGGCATCTTCACCCATCTGCGTGAAGCCGCGCTGACCATGCAGCAGGGCGGCGGCATTGGCTACGATTTCTCCACCCTGCGGCCGAAAGGCGCGCCGGTGAAGGGGGTGGGCGCCGACGCCTCGGGCCCGCTGTCATTCATGGACGTATGGGATGCGATGTGCCGGACCATCATGTCCGCCGGCGCCCGCCGCGGTGCGATGATGGCGACGCTGCGCTGCGACCATCCCGACATTGAGGCGTTCATCGCCGCCAAGCGTGAGCCGGGTCGGCTGCGCAATTTCAATCTGTCCGTGCTGGCGACCGACCCATTCATGCGCGCGGTCGAGGATGATGCCGACTGGAACCTGGTGTTCGGTGGCCAGGTGTTCCGCACCATCCGTGCCCGCGACCTGTGGGATTCCATCATGCGGGCGACCTACGATTACGCCGAACCGGGCGTCATCTTCATCGACCGGATCAACGCCCGCAACAACCTGGCCTATTGCGAAACCATCCACTCCACCAATCCGTGCGGGGAACAGCCGCTGCCGCCCTATGGCGCGTGCCTGCTGGGCTCGATCAACCTGTCGCGGCTGGTGCGGGAGCCGTTTTCCGCCGACGCCTCAATCGATACCGAAGAATTGGCCCAGCTGACCGAAACCGCGGTTCGGATGATGGACAACACTATCGACGTGTCCGGCTTTCCATTGCCGCAGCAGCGGCAGGAAGCACTGGCCAAGCGCCGGATCGGACTGGGTGTCACCGGTCTGGCGGATGCGCTGATGATGATCGGGTTGCGCTACGGCTCCGCCGACGCCGCCGCGGCCGCCGGACGCTGGATGGCGTGCATCAACCGGGCGGCCTACCTGGCATCGGTGCAACTGGCGCACGAAAAAGGCGCGTTCCCGCTGTTTGACCGTGATGCCTACTGCGCCGGCGAAACCATCCGCAGCATGGATGAGGATGTGCAGGCGGCGATCCGTGCGCATGGCATTCGCAACGGGCTGCTGACCTCGATTGCACCAACGGGGACGATTTCGCTGTTTGCCGGCAACGCCTCCAGCGGGATCGAGCCGGTCTTTGCACATGGCTACACCCGCAAGGTGCGCGAACCCGATGGCACGGTGCGGGAGGAGCAGGTGACCGACTACGCCGTGGCACAATACCGCGCCATGTTCGGGTCGCATGCCACATTGCCGGGGCATTTTGTGACGGCGCAGGACCTGGCGCCCGAGGACCATATCCGCATGCAGGCCGCTGTACAGGCGCATGTGGACAGTGCCATTTCCAAGACCGTGAACGTGCCCGAGGATATCAGCTTCGACGCGTTCAAGCGGGTGTATCGCGACGCCTATCGCGCCGGCTGCAAGGGCTGCACCACCTACCGGCCAAATCCCGTTACCGGATCGGTGCTGGAGGTGACGCCGTCCACAGCGGCGGAAGCCGCCCCTACACCGAACCTGACACCCGCCTTGGCACCGGCCCCCACGCCGCAGCCGATCGAACTGCTGACCAGGGCCGAAAGGCTGCTGGGCGCTACCTATAAACTACGCTGGCCGGACAGTGAGCACGCGCTTTACGTCACCATCAACGATGTCGAGCAGGACGGTGTCCGGCGGCCGTTCGAGATTTTCGTCAACTCGAAGAACCTCGAACATTACGCCTGGGTCGTGGCACTCACGCGGATGATCAGCGCGGTCTTCCGTCGCGGTGGAGAGGTTGCGTTCGTCGCCGAGGAACTGCGCCAGGTGTTCGATCCGCGCGGCGGGCAATGGACCAACGGCCGCTACGTGCCGTCGCTGGTCGCCGCGATCGGCGATATCCTGGACCGCCATATGCGCGAAACTGGATTTCTGTCCGACCCTGAGCCGCTTGCGGCCGAAGCCGAGCCGGATACGGCCCGGGCGGTACCGCAACTCGGGCCGTTGTGCCCCCGCTGCAGCCAGCCCGGATTGGTGCATGAGGCCGGATGCCTGTCCTG
>DAICYU010000577.1 GCA_027311485.1 Acetobacteraceae bacterium | reverse complement strand
CGCCAGCCTTCCCAGTCGGTTTCGGTGTTCAGGACGATGTGTCGCATACGTCAGAGCAAACTCCAGGGCCGATGACTTTCCAAGACCGGTAGCTTTCCAAGACCGGTGATTTTCCAACACGGGCGATCCGGCCAGGCCGGTGACTTTCCAAGACGGGCGATCTGGCTATGGTAGGCAACGCGCCCGCCGGTTGTGCGGATGCAGGGTTTAGGGTTCGGATCGGCAGGCCAGCGTCCAGTCATGTTTCAGTCATTTTGGCGATCGGCCTGGGGGCTGCTCATCACGGCCAACCTGTTTTGGGCTGGCAATATCGTTCTGGCGCGCTTCATCGCGGGGCAGGTCCCCCCGATCGCGCTCGCGTACTGCCGATGGACCGGCGCGTTCCTGATCGCCATCGGGTTCGCCTGGCCGCGCCTGAAGGCAGACCTGCCGGCGCTGCTGCGGCACTGGAAGGTCATGCTGCTGATGTCCGCGACCGGCATCGCGTCGTATAACGCAATGTCCTACATCGGACTGACCAGCACGACGGCGCTGAACGTGCTGCTGCTGCAGTCGGCCTCGCCGCTGATCATCATCGTCTGGGCGTTCGTGCTGTTCCGCGAAACGCCAACGGTCCGGCAGACACTGGGCGTGATCCTGTCGCTGGTCGGCGTCGCGGCCATCGCCGCCCGCGGGTCGCTGGCAACGCTGATGCACCTGCAGCTGAACCGCGGCGACATCTGGGTGCTGCTGGGTCTGGTCATCTACGCGGTGTACTGCGTCATGCTGCGCAAGCGGCCCGCCGTGCATCCGCTCAGTTTCCTGGTCGCGGCGATGGGTGTCGGCTCCTGCATGATGCTGCCGTTCGCGGTGTGGGAGTTTGCGCAGGGCGCGCGGGTGCATGGCGGGCTGCCGTCATACCTTGTGCTCGCCTATATGGCGGTGCTGCCGTCGTTCATCGCGTATCTGTTCTTCAACCGGGGTGTTGAACTGATCGGCGCCGGGCCAGCCGGTCAGTCGATGCATCTGATGCCGTTGTTCGGCAGCGTCCTGGCGGTGATGTTCCTGCATGAGCGCTTCCGGACCTATCACGCCGTGGGCATTGCGCTGATCGCCGGTGGCATCCTGCTGGCGTCCTTGCGCCCCTTTGCCAGCGCACGCACCGCGGTCCGGCCCAACACAACGTGATGAGCGGTCGCGCCCATACCGCTTGACCCCGGCAAGCGGGTCGCCGACGACCCCCGTCTGGTTGGCGGGGTGAAGATGCAACGGTCTTTCTCCTTACTCGTTATTTTCGGAATTATGGCGGCTGCGGGCGCCTGGGCCGTGGCCGCATGGGCGGCTGACGCGCCACCGCCGCCGCCGGCGGTGGAGAAAGTGCCGCCTGAGGACGCCGAGGCGGTGCTGGGCCAGCGAATCCTCGATCATGCCGGCAAGACGATCGGCCGCCTGGTGGACGTCCTGGTTGATGGCACCGGGCAGCCGCGCGCAGCGGTGATCGATTTTGGCGGGTTCATGGGCGTCGGCAATCGCAAGGTTGCCGTGCATTGGAACGCGCTGCAGTTCAACCCCGGCGACCCGGCGAAAAAGATCGTCCTGAACATGACGCCCGACCAGATCAAGGCGGCGCCCGAATACCGCAACGTGAACCAGGCCGCGCCTGTGGTTACGCCGGCCGACACGGCGCCGTCCGCGCCCTGAACATTTGATGCAGCGGCTCGTTCTTCCTTCGATTGGCGCCAATCGCGCCCTTGATCTGGTCAATTTCTTTGTTGCCGATGTGCAGACCGGGTTCGGCCCGTTCGTCGCGGTCTATCTGACATCGCACAAATGGACGCAGGTGGAGATCGGGTTCGCCCTGACGCTGGGCACCGTGACATCCTTGATCAGCCAGCTGCCGGCGGGGGCGCTGGTGGATGCGATGCGCAACAAACGGGCTGCGGCATCCGGCGCATTGCTCGCCGTCATCGCGGCAGCGCTGCTGCTGGCGTTGCGACCGGCGCAATTGTCGGTGTTCGCCGCCGAACTGCTGCATGGCTTCGCCAGCTGTGTCCTGACTCCGGCGATTGCCGCGATCAGCTTGCACCTCGCAGGGCATGCGGCGCTGGGCGAGCGGCTGGGGCGGAATGCGCGCTTTTCCTCGATCGGCAATGGTCTGGCGGCGGCGGTGATGGGCGCGACAGGGGCCTATTTCTCCTCCCGCTTCGTGTTCCTGCTGACCGCGGGGCTGTGCGTGCCGGCCCTGGCCGCACTGTGGCTGATCGGTGCAGGGCCGCATGCGCGGGCGCAGACCACCAGCCGGGTGATGGATGTGTCCGGTCTGAAGCGGCTGCTGACCGACCGGCGATTGCTGATTTTCGCCGTCTGCGTGATGCTGTTCCATCTGTCCAACGCCGCCATGCTGCCGCTGGCGGGCGCCGAGGTGACGATGCGGGCCGGGCAGTTTGCCAATCTGATCATTGCGGCCTGCATCGTCGTACCGCAGGCGGTCGTGGCGCTGTTGTCACCCTGGGTCGGGCGAATGGCGCAGAAGGTCGGGCGTCGGCGGCTGTTGCTGCTGGGCTGGGGCGCGTTGCCGCTGCGCGGGCTGCTGCTGGCCGTGCTGCCCGGATCGTGGCCGCTGATCATGGGCCAGGCGGTCAGCGGCCTCAGCGCGGCGGTGTTCGGCGTTCTGTTCCCGCTCCTGGCAGCCGACCTCACGCTCGGCACCTCCCACTTCAACCTGTGCATGGGGATATTGGGGCTGGCGATGTATGTCGGCGCCGCCGTCAGCACGACGGTTTCCGGTGGTGTCGCGGATACCGCCGGAATGCCGGCGGCATTCCTGATGCTGACGGCGGTCGGCCTGCTGGGCGTGTTGACAATCTGGTTGCTGATGCCGGAAACCCGCCCAGTTGGGGTTTCGGCCGGGGTTTCGGCCGGGGGCGGTTCGGCGACCGCTGTCAGTCCCGCAGCTCCGGAATAACCCACAGCGGCTTCTCGCCGCGGATCACGCGCTGGCAGTTGTCGAAAGCGTTGCGGAAGCGGGTATACTGATTTTCCCAGG
>DAICYU010000576.1 GCA_027311485.1 Acetobacteraceae bacterium | reverse complement strand
ATGACGGGCGGCAATGGCGCTGCCTGGTCACGGTTTAGCCAGGCGACGCTTTCCGCGTAGTCGGCTCGAGTCGCGGCGGGCAGGCGCATCGCCGTCAGCAGGGCCCGCTTCGTATCCACGCCAACGACGTGGCGTCCACCCTCCACGTCCCACCAGATCGGGTCGATTCCGGCGCGTTCGGCCAGCCCGTCCAGTTCATCGTCCGACACACCCGGTATGTGCCTCGCCCGCCGGTCCGGGAGCGGCTCGGCCGGACTCGCTTCAACGGCCGATGCCCGGGCGAGTGGGTTTTCCCCGGCCATGGCGACGGCGGCAATGTCCGGGACCGGTGTTCCGGCGCCGGTCGCTCTTGCGGCCGCATCGACGCAACCGGTCGCGGCCGGCAACAATGCCTCCTCAAAGACCGTAACGCTGCGCGGCGGTATCCAGGCGTCTGGCTGCGTGCCCAGCAACACCGTCCACGCGCGGCCTGGACGAGTGAGCGGCAGGATCACCGTGGCCGCGGTGTACGCCGCATGGAACACCAGCGCGGCACGTTGCGATCCGGCGGACAGGACTGCTATCAGTGTCCGGTTCCCAAGATCGTTCCAATCATCGACGGTCATGGGCTCCCCGTCCGCCCGGAACCAGGCGGCGTCCGGCAGCGTATCGCCGTCGGCCGGGCGGCCGGTCAGCGCCTTGCCGCCGAACAGCGGCGCGAGACGGTGGCGCACCGCGATCAGCCCGGCGGTGAAGCCGACCAGCAGGTCGTCCGCCGAAGGCCAGTCGATCCAGGACCCCGGGTTGTCCTGCACATAGGCGTTGTTATTGCCGTGCTGTGTGCGGCCGAGTTCATCGCCCATCGACAGCATCGGCGTGCCGCGCGACAGCAGCAGGGTTGCCAGCAGCGCGCGTACATCCCGCTCCCGCGCCATGGCTACCGCCGGATCGGGCGAAGCACCCTCGACGCCGTTGTTCCAGGAAAAGTTCTCGTCGGTGCCGTCGCGATTGTACTCGCCGTTGGCTTCGTTGTGCTTCCCGGCATAGGAAACCAGGTCGGCCAGGGTGAAGCCATCATGCGCGGTGATGTAGTTGATGCTGCGCGAGAGCGGCCGGTAGGAGCCGTTGAAGACGTCGGCGGAGCCGGCGAACCGCGTGGTGAATGGTCCCAGCATGCCGGCGTCGCCGCGCCAGAAGCGCCGGACATCATCGCGGTACCGATCGTTCCACTCACCCCAGCGCGCCGGAAACGCGCCCAGCTGATAGCCGTCGGGGCCGATGTCCCAAGGTTCGGCGATTATCTTCAGGCGTGACAGCACCGGATCCTGCTCGATTGCTTGCAGGAAGGGGGCGTTGCGGTCGAAGCCGGCATCGCGGCGGCCCAGGGTTGCCGCGAGGTCGAGCCGGAAGCCGTCGAAACCGCCGAGCAGTGCCCAGGTCCGCAGGGCATCCATGCCGAGGCGCAGCGGGCCCAGCCGGTCCATCGCCAGTATGTTGCCGCACCCGGCGTCGTTCACATAAAGCGCGCGGTTGCCGGCTTCCAGCCGGTAGTAGGCCGCATTGTCCAACCCGCGCAGGGACAGCGTTGCGCCAAGCTCATCGCTTTCCCCGGAGTGGTTCAGCACCACGTCCAGGATGACATTCAGCCCGGCTGCGTGCAGCGCATCGACGGCACCGCGGACCTCCGCCCATCCGCCGGGTGCAAGCCGCGGGTCCGGCGCGAGGAAGCCGATCGGGTTGTAGCCCCAGTAGTTGGAGCGGTTCAGGGCCGGCAAATGGCGTTCGTCCACCCAGGCTGCACTCGGCATGATCTCGACCGTTGTGACGCCGAGGCGGGTCAGGTGCCGGATGGCGGCGGGGTGGGCCAGAGCGGCGAACGTGCCGCGCAGCTCGGCCGGGACCTCCGGATGCGTCATGGTGAAGCCGCGAACGTGCAGCTCGTAGATCACCTGTCGGTCCCAGTCGAAGGGTGGTCGATCGGCAACGGGGCGTGCGGCCGGTGTGCCCACAATCCCCTTCGGCGTCAGGGACGCGGTGTCATCCGGCTTGGGTGCATCGACATCGAACAACAGCGGATGCAGCCGGAACGGCCGGTCGATTGCCGTCGCCCATGGATCGAACAGAAGCTTGGCGGGGTTGAAACGGTGCCCGGCGGCCGGGTCCCAGGGGCCATACACGCGCAAGCCGTAGCGCGTGCCGGCCGGGATGCCGTCGAAATGGCCGGAGAACACCGGGCCGATCCGGTTCGGCAGGCGCAGCCGAGCGGTTTCCCGATCCTGGGAATCGAACAGGCTGATGGCGACGGCGTCAGCGTTGGGCGCGTGGATGGCGGCGTCGATGCCGTCGCCAGCCATTCGCACGCCCAGCATGCCGGGCGCCTCCATCCGGCGGCCGGTCAAGACCGTTCGGCCAGCAGCTGGCGATATAGTGCGAGATACCGGGCGGCGGAGCCGGTCCATGAAACATCGGCTGCCATGCCGTTGCGCTGAATGCGCTGCCAGGTCCGCCGGTCGTGCCAGAGTGAAATCACGCGTTGCAAAGCATCCTCCAGCGCATCGGGCGTCGCGGGCCAGAACTGAACGCCGGTGGCGACTCCGGCGTTCAAGGCGGCCTGATTGGCGTCGATTACCGAATCTGCCAGCCCACCGACCCGGGATACCACGGGAACCGCCCCGTATCGCAGCGCATAGAGTTGCGTCAGTCCACATGGCTCAAACCGCGACGGCACCAGAAGCGCGTCGCTGCCCGCCTGCATCAGATGCGCCAGAGCTTCGTCATAGCCCAGAATGCAGCCGATCCGGCCTTTGTGACGTTCAGCCGCTGTGGTGAATGCGCGTTCCAGCGCAGGTTCCCCAGCACCCAGCAAGGCAAGCTGCCCGTCGTGGCTCAGGACCGCGCTGATCCGGTCGAGCAGCATGTCCAGGCCCTTCTGCGATGTCAGGCGGCTGACGACGCCGATCAGCAGTCGGTCACCTTCCGGGTCGAGGCCCATCCGGTCCTGCAGCGCGGCCTTGTTCGCCGCCCGCCGCACCAGACGCTGCGTATTGAAGGGCGCC
>DAICYU010000575.1 GCA_027311485.1 Acetobacteraceae bacterium | reverse complement strand
TTTACGACGCGCTTCGCGACGCCATCTGCGATGGTATCCTGCAACCGGATGAACGGCTCGTGCAGGATGAGCTTGCGCAACGGCTTGGCGTCTCCCGCCAGCCGGTCCATCAGGCATTGCAGCAGTTGCGCAAGGAGGGCTTCCTGACGGAAACTGGCCGGCGGGGTCTTGTTGTAGCGCCGCTGGACCTGGACGTCGCGCGGCAGGTCTATGAACTGAGGGCGGCGCTGGACAGCGCGTCCGCCGCCGCCGCGGCACGCCGGGCCAGCACTCTGGACCGGGCGGAGGGGGAGCGGATCATTCGCGCCGGCCGGGCAGCCGTTGCTGATGGAGACCTGGCAGCAATGGTGTCAGCCGACTTTGCGTTTCACAACTATATATACGGTTTGGCGGACAACGAGCTGATAGCAGCAACAGCCAGACTGAACTGGCACCACGTGCGTCGGTCGATCATGTTGCTGGCGACGAGGATCACCAAACTAGGGCCGTTCTGGGACGAGCACGAAGCCATCCTGGGCGCCGTCGTCAGCGGCGACGGCAAAGCGGCCGCGCGCCTTGCGCAGGAGCATGCATTCCTGTCGGCACAAACGATTTCTGAGGAGATCGCGGTGCCGGTCGGCTGACACGGCCCGCGACCTGTCGAAGGCCCGATCTCAGTCGATAACGATCCGTGGTCCACTGCTGCGGACGACGGTCGCTCCGGTCACCTTGGCCCACACCTTCTCGGCCAAGGCGGCGTACGCCCTACCCGCCTCGCTGTCGGGCGCAGACGCTGCGATCGGCGTGCCGGCATCGGAGGCGGTGCGAATATCCAGCAGCAGCGGGATCTCCCCCAGGAACTCGATGCCGAGCCGGGCGGCTTCGGTGCGGGCGCCGCCGTGACCGAAGATTTCCGCCCGATGGCCGCAGTTGGGGCAGCAAAAGAAGCTCATATTTTCCACCAGTCCGAGCACCGGCACGCGCGTCTTCTCGAACATTCGCACGCCACGGCGGGCGTCCAGCAGCGCGATATCCTGCGGCGTGGAGACGATAACGGCACCTGTCAACGCCACACGTTGTGCCATCGTCAGTTGTGCGTCACCGGTGCCTGGCGGCATGTCGACCACCATCACGTCCAGTGCGCCCCATTCGACCTGACCCATCATCTGCTCCAGCGCGCCCATCACCATCGGGCCGCGCCAGATCATCGGCGTTTCCTCATCCACCAGGAAACCGATCGACATGCAGGACAGGTCCCAGGCGCGCAGCGGGATCATTTTTTCATTGCGCACCTCAGGCTTGCGATTCATGCCGATCATGCGCGGCAGGCTGGGACCATAGATGTCGGCGTCCAATAGCCCGACCTTCAGGCCGCGTCGCGCAAGCGATACGGCCAAATTCACAGCCACCGTCGATTTGCCGACGCCGCCCTTGCCCGAGGCCACCGCAACCACGGCCTTGACGTCTGGCAGCAGCGGCGCGGACTGGCCGCCCGGCCCAGCCGAGCCGCGCGGCGGCGAATGGGACGATGCGGAATGGGACGGTGCCGGATTGGAGGCTGATGGCTTATGCGCGGTCAGCACCGCGGTTGCGTTCGTCACCCCGGCCTGGCGCATCATCAGCGCCTCGGCCGCACGCCGCACCGGCTCCATCGCCGTGGCGTGTGCACGATCGGTCAGCAGGCTGAGTTGCACCAGGCCGCCGCGGACTTCGACACCCTCGACCAGGCCGGCGGTGACGATGTCCTTCCCGGATGCGGGATCCTTGATCGCGCGCAGTGCGGCTCGCAGTGCGTCGGCGGAGACATCAACCATGGCGTTCTAAACCCTTACCTTGCAAAGCCGGGACGCTCGTCGGATAAGCGCTCCGCTCGGGCGCCCGTCCAGTGCGATATGGCGCATCGCGTGGATTCCGCCAACGGCCCGTGCCGAGCGGCAGTCAGACAGGAGCGTTTCCGCACTCATGCCTTCGAACAATGGCGGTCACGGTCCCTGGGGTAGTCCATCCGGATCCTCCGGTCCCGGGGACAGCCGCAAGCCATCCGGTCGGCCGGAGCCGGACCCGTGGGGGCAACGCGGCGCTGGCGACCAGGCTGGCCATAATGGCGGGGAACGCCCCGGTCCGCGCAAGCCGAATGGCGAGACCCCATTCGGCGGCGGTGGCCCTTTCCGTGGCGCCAGCCCTGATCTGGATCAGCTGATCGCGCAGGCCCAGGCCTTCGTGCGCCGCATGATGGGCGGCGGCGGCTCGGGCGGCCGCGGACCCATCGGGTCAGGCAATTTTTTTCACGGCAGTACGCCAATTTTCTTTCTTGGTGTGCTTGTGGTGCTGATCTGGGCTGGCACTGGCTTCTACCGCGTGCAGCCAGACGAGCAGGGCGTCGTGCTGCGCTTCGGCGCGTATTCGTACTGGACGCCGCCAGGCCTGCACTGGCACCTGCCCTGGCCGATTGAGAGCGTCCGCCTGCCAACCGTCACCCGCATCAACCGGACCGAGATCGGCTACCGCTCCCCTCAGGCAGGCGGTCGAATTGAATCGGGCCAGAACGGCAGCGCCCGCACCGTGCCGGCCGAAAGCCTGATGCTGACCGGTGACGAAAATATCATCGATATCGACTTCGCGGTGTTCTGGCGCATCAATAACGCGCCCGACTTCCTGTTCAACACGGCAAACCCCGAGGCCCTGGTGCGCGCCGTGGCCGAAAGCTCCATGCGAGAGGTGATCGGCCGCACCCCGATCCAGCCGGCACTGACCCAGGCGCGGGGGCAAATCGAAGCCGACGTGCTGAAGCAGACGCAACAGATCCTGGACCGCTACAAGGCGGGCGTGGAAGTCACCCAGGTGCAGCTGCAGAAGGTCGATCCGCCGGCGGCGGTCATCGAAAGCTTCCGAGACGTGCAGCGCGCCAACACGGACGCCGAAAGGATGCGGAACGAGGCGGACGCCTACCGCAACGACATCGTGCCGCGGGCGCGCGGCGACGCAGCCCGCATCATCGCCGAGGCCGAAGGCGCCAAGTCAGCCGCGGTGGCACAGGCCACCGGGCAGACGCAGCGCTTC
>DAICYU010000574.1 GCA_027311485.1 Acetobacteraceae bacterium | reverse complement strand
GTTCGATCCGGCGCGCTTCTTGTCCGGGGCCGATCAGGCGTTCCGGATGATCGTCGCGGCCTTCGCCTCGGGCGACCGGGTGGCGCTGCGGCCGTTGCTGTCGGACGACACCTACCGGGCGTTCGAGCAGGCGATCGCCGAGCGGGAGAAGACTGGGCAGACGCAGATTTCGGAGATCAAGTCGATCGAGCACCTGGACATCGATGGTGCGGAGTTGAAGGGCACTGTCGGGTCGCTGACGCTCAGGATCGTCTCCGATCAGGTCAGCTACGTGACGGATCGGGACGGACGGACCTTGACGGGGACGGACGCGGTAACGGAAATCACCGACATCTGGACGTTTGAGCGGGATCTGTCGCAGCAGGACCCGACCTGGCGCCTGGTTGCGGCCCGTAGCGGCTAATATTTTGGGCGGCTAATATTTTGGGCGGCTAACATTTTGGGCGACTGAGGGTCTGCTATGAGTGGTGTGAAACCCAGGGTGGGTCTGTTCGTGACCTGCCTGGTCGATCTGCATCGTCCGTCGGTTGGCTTCGCGGCCATCCAACTGCTTGAGCGTGCTGGATGCCAGGTGGAAGTGCCACGGGCACAGACATGCTGCGGGCAGCCGGCGTACAACTCCGGCGACCGGCGGACGGCGCGTGATCTGGCGGTGGGCATTGTCGAGGCCTTTCGGGGGTTCGACTACATTGTCGCGCCGTCGGGATCGTGCGCGGGGATGCTGAAGCATCATCTGCCGCATTTGTTCGATGACGACCCGAACCAGCGTGCCGTGGCGGATGCCATGGCGACGCGCGTGTATGAACTGGTCAGTTTCCTGACCGATGTGATGGGCGTGCGGGACGCGGCGCCGTTCTCGGGCACCGTGACCTATCACGACAGTTGCTCGGGACTGCGGGAACTGGGCGTCAAGGCGCAACCGCGGGCGCTGCTCGAGGCGGCCGGGGCGACGGTTGTCGAAATGGCCGAACCGGAGATCTGCTGCGGGTTCGGCGGGACATTCTGCGTCAAATATCCCGAGATTTCGGTGCGGATGGTGTCCGACAAGACGAAGGACATCGCCGCGACCGGCGCCGATACGGTTCTGGCCGGCGACCTGGGATGCCTGCTGAACATCGCTGGACGCCTGCAGCGCGAAGGCCACCGCGTTCACGCTCGGCATGTCGCGGAAGTGCTGGCGGGGATCACAAACGACCTGCCGCCGATCGGGGAAGGCCGCAAAACGTAGCGTCCCGCGGCTACGGCGCCGCGAAGGCGGGTTGCGGATGCGGATGCGGATGCGGGGCTTCCGCTTGACGTGTTGAGCTGATTTCAGCCAGTCGGCGGTCCCTTCGGTGCTGCCGGTAGGCTTGCGTCCAACTCTGGCCCGCCTGCCGCGTGATCATCGGCCGGCCCGGTTCAGGTTGCGGTTCCGTCTGGGATAGTGGTGGCTGTTGGCGGGCTTCGTCCGGCTGCGCCGTGCAGCCTGATTTCCGCAACTCTGCCGGTTTCTGCGATCGCGCTGGGTTCTGCAACTGTGCCAGCTTGCGCCGAGCCTTGTGGGCCTCCCGGCTGAGGCTGACGGCACTACCGCGCAGGCGGATTTGGCGGGTGAGCGAAAGGTCGGGCTCTGCCGACTGGCCGAGGGCGTCCAGGGCGTGAAAGCTGAAACCGACAATTTCGGCAGCAAGCGTGAGCTCGGCTTCGGTGTCCGTGTGGTAGGCGAGCAGCAGTTGGTGGGCGGCTTCGCGGGCGACCACCGGATCGTTGTTGGCAGCTTTCAGGAACAGCGGCGCAAGGTGGATCAGGACGGCGTCCAGGATGGCGGCTGGGACAGGCATGAGCGGGGTTTCCGACGTTGTTCCTTTTTCGTTCTTATGATAGTTTTCCTTACAGCGCAAGGATTATTTACCTTATCCCGACGTCTGCAGGTGGTGACGGCTGCAGCCGGCGGCCAAGTGTTGGGCTTTCGCGCGAGAGGGTTTGAACCGGATCGGGCTTCGCGACGCCGGCATGGGATGGGTCATCCCGGCCTGCGTCGCACGCCCCTGATTGATTTCAATCAATCAGGGGCGTGGATGTTTGGGGATAGTCGCGGTCCGCCTGTGCTGGGAAGGGACGCCGTATACTGAAACGACCGGGACGCTTCCCCGTTTCTAGCGCGCAACATGAATCAGGACCGCCTTCATTACGAAGTGAGGACGCATGAGCGACTCGACAGCCGCCAGCACTACCGGACAGTTTCAGATTAAGAACGGCCAGATTCTCGATCCCAACGGCAATGCCTTCACGGCGAGAGGCATTGCCCTGGATCCGTCCCTCATGGGAGCCTCCAGCCAGATCCTGAAGGATTTTCCCGGACTGAATTTTGTCCGGCTGACGGTCTACAACTACGACTCACCGGATACCTATGCGGCGTTCATCAACACGATGACCGCGCACGGCATCGTGGTGGAGTTGGAGGATCATACCAGCAGCGACGGCGCCAACCAGGGCGGCAGCCGCGGCACCGCCTTCACCGGCGCGCAACTGACGAACGAGCTGAACTGGTATTCGTCGGTTGCCAAAGCCTACGCGACAAACCCGTATGTCTGGTTTGGCACCGACAACGAACCGCCCAACGACGGGCTGACTGCCTGGCAGCAGCAGACCTACAACGCGATCCGAGACGCGGGGAACAACAACCCGATCATGCTGGAACTGCCCGGCGGTGCCTATCCCGGCGACCAGACCGCGACCAGCTATGGCATGGACCCGAAAGTGTATGCCGGCATGTCCAACATCCTGATGGATGTGCATCTTTATGGTTGGAGCTCGAACTTCGTTGCGGACCAGCCAACCGTCAATGCCGCGTTGACCGATCTTGTCCAAGGGGCAAAGACGTTTCCTAGCGCTAACGGTGCGGTGCCGGTCATTATCGGCGAATATGGCATCTCCACTGACGGTGACACGGTCGATGCCAACGGCAATCAGGTGCTGCAGGCGGCGCAGCAGTCCAACCAGACCGTCGGTGCCGTTGCGTTTACCTGGAGTGGACAGGGTGCCGATACGCTGACGGACGGCCA
>DAICYU010000573.1:260-3050 GCA_027311485.1 Acetobacteraceae bacterium | reverse complement strand
GTCAAAAGCGGCGGAGATTCCGGTATTAGCCGCCCGAATCAATGGAAGGCCTTCCTCGACGGCACGCATGCGCGCCGCGGCCAAATGCTGCCTGGGGCCGGTGGAGTTGCCGAACCACGCGTCATTCGTGACATTGGCCATCCAGTCCGGCCGGTGCGCCTCGTCGATCACCTGGTTCGGAAAGATGGCTTCGTAGCACACCAGCACGCCTACGGGCGGCAAGCCGGGCATGCGCAGCGTCCGCGGACCTGGGCCACGGGCGAAGCCGCCGCCAGGCACCACCTGAATGCCAAGCGGGAACCAGTCCGGCTGATACTCACCGAATGGCACGAGGTGCCACTTGTCGTAGATACCCTCAATTGCGCCGTCAGGTCCGAGTGCGAACACGCTGTTGCGGGGATGATCGCCCCGGTCGAAGCGGACCGACCCAATCAGGGCCGGATCCCCGCCGGTGGCCTCGGCGATCAGCCGGCGAGCGGGGGCATCCGTTTGCAGAAGGGCCGGACTCGCGGTTTCCGGCCATATCACCACGGCCGGCCGACCGTCAGTGGATGCAACGGCCTGCCGGGTCAGATCCAGGTAGCGCCGGAAGATCGAGATCATTAACGACCGATCCCATTTCTGACCTTGCGCCACGTTGCCCTGGATTAGCAGCACAGTCAGGTCCGGCGCCGCTGGCAACGGCTGGTCCAGGCGGATCACGCCGAAGCTGATCCAGGCGGCGAATACGGCGATGCCAGCACCTCGCCAAACCCAGCTTAATGTCGGCGTTGCGGCCAGGAGAACTGTCAGGAGTGTCAGGCCATGCACGCCGATCAGCGAGGCCAACTGGATCATCGTGTCGCCTGCCGGACCGGGCAGTTCCCAGACGCTGCCAAGCAAGTTCCAGGGAAAGCCCGTGGCGATGAACTGCCGCCCGAGATCGGCGAGGACCCATGCACCAGCAAGCGCACAGGCCATCCGCCAGCCAGGTCGCGCATGCCACGCCACGGCGGCCGGCATCGCGAGGAAGATCGCCATGACCGCGGCCAAGGCGGGCACGGCAAACGGCACCAGCCACCAGAAGCGGGCGGCTTCGTAGAGAATTGCCTCGGTTATCCAGTACAGGCCGACAAGGTTGAGGCCGAAGCCGAACCACCAGCCGCGCCGGGCGGCCACGGCCGGACCGCGTGCGCCGCCGATGACCCACAGAAGCACCGGAATCGTTAGCAAAAGCACCGGGACCGCAAAGACGGGCGGCAGCGCCGTGGCCGAAATTGCGCCGGCCAGCAGCGCCGTTCCGTCGGCTCGCCAGCCCTTTAACGCGGTGATCCGGGACGTCATGTTGGGAAGCGGCATCAACGACACGGGCGGGCAGTCAATCCTGCGTCTCCCGGGCCTGACGCTCGTAGTGCCGGTAGTATTTGTCCGTTACCAGATCGGTCTGCACGACCACGGCCACATCTGTCGTGTTGAACTGCGCGTCGATCACCGCGCCATCGCCAACGAAGCCACCCAGGCGAAGGTAACCTTTGATCAAGGGAGGCAACTGGGTCAGGGCAGCGCGGGCATTCACCTCATCCCGCTGCAGCCGGCGCATTTCAATGTAACGATGGGGCAGGGCGCGCGGCCGGATGTCGGACGGTGCGAGATGGTGGTAGTAGAGATAGGTCAGTTCCAGCGCCAGCGCGTCCGGATCGGTGCCCGGCAGGCTCGCGCAGCCGAACATCAGATCAATGCCGTTCTGGAATACATAGGCGGCGATCCCGCGCCACAGCAGTTGCATGACCGAGCGGTTCCGGTACCGGCTGTCCACGCAGGAACGGCCGAGCTCGAGGATGGATCCGGGGTTGGCTTCGATGCGGGCGATGTCGTACTCGTCGGCCGAATAGAAACGGCCGATCCGCTGGGCGGCGCCCCGCCGTATCAGGCGGTAGGTGCCGACCACGCTGGCCGGGCCTTCGCCCAGCGTGTGGTCGACGACCAGCAGATGATCTGCAACCGCATCATAGACATCGCGGTCACGCTGGCTGGCAATGGTCGCGGGATCGGCCCTGGCGCCCATTTCCTGGTAGAATACCCGATAGCGCAGCGCCTGGACCGCATCGATTTCCGATGGGTCGGCCGCAATCCGAACACCCAGATTGCCGCTGCGCAGTTCGCCGAATGATGCTTCGTTCACGGCAGTCATGCCGTCATTGACCTGGTTCATCGGCTGGCTCCTTCGGCCGTATTGCCCGACCGGGCGGCGCCTCCCCTGGCGGGCCGGGCGTCACGGTCTTCATTTGAGCGGGGCAAGCGGCGACCGAACAGTTCCAGCCGCAGGGACACCACCTCGAAGCCCAGCCTGGCGGCAATGGCATGCATCAGGCGTTCGTGTTCGGCGTCCTGGAATTCGATGACCCGGCCGGTATCGACGTCGATCAGATGGTAGTGCGGACCATCCTCGGTCGGTTCGTAGCGGGCACGTCCACCGCCGAAGTCGCGCCGCTCCAGGATTCCCTGCTCCTCGAACAGCCGGACGGTCCGGTACACGGTGGCGATGGATATGTGCTGATCGAGGGCGGATGCGCGCCTGTACAGCTCCTCGACATCAGGGTGGTCGCCGGCTTCCGACAGAACGCGGGCGACCACGCGACGCTGGCCGGTCATCTTTAGGCCGCGTTCAATGCACAGGCGCTCGATACGCGATTCCATACCGCTCCTTGCGTAGGTCCGGGGGCGTAAGCGCGTGTGCGAGCGCCCTGGGCCACCGAATACAATGCCAGGGCAGCATGAGGGAAGCCTGGGCAGGCAAATCGGTGCGCACCG
>DAICYU010000573.1:0-250 GCA_027311485.1 Acetobacteraceae bacterium | reverse complement strand
TCAGCGGATGCATACGCAAGGGGCAATGCGCCTCAGGCTCAAAAGGATATTCCCCCACCCCGGGGTTTTTGCCCGCCCCGGGGTTTCTGCCTGTCACGCCCGTGTCACCCGGGGGGCGCGTTCATTCGGCGGCGCGGCGGGTTCCCAGCCCAATTTGCTTGGCCAGCGACGACCGCTTCTCGGCGTAGTTCGGCGCAACCATCGGGTAGTTGGAATCGAGGCCCCATTTCTCCCGGTACTGGGCAGGCGT
>DAICYU010000572.1 GCA_027311485.1 Acetobacteraceae bacterium | reverse complement strand
GCAAGGCTCACGCGGCTCTACGAGGAAATCGTCAGCAGGTATGTCGAAGTAAGCCTTATTAAGGCGCGAGCGGTCGAACGCACGAATCCGGAACTCGCCCGGCTTATCCGCGCAAACCCGGTACCGCTGCGGGTACAACTAAGGGAAGAGGCAGCGAAGCTCAGGGTTGATTATATCGAGTGCTTCGGCTGCGGTGAAGAAATGGGGATTATACACTGGGTCGATGATAAAGGCGTCGGCCGTTGCGCGCCCTGTACGTGCGGCTGAAGCATGCATCCTTCGGTTCCGGCCGAAAAACCTTGACCGATCCGGCGTGTCCGGCGCGACGATCGGTCTGATTGAGATCATGGTGGTGCTGGGCTTGGCCTAATCCGTGATCATCGCCCAAACTCGCTGATCACGCGCCGCCGGCCCCGCCGCGCGTCATTGAAGGCGCCGGAGGCCGAGGCCACGGCACGACGTTACAGACAAAGGTACTCCCCGGCCGCTGCCTGTCTCATCAGCAGATTTGATGCCTGCCGCCGGCCGGAAAGTCACCGGCCTTTGAAGCGGCGGCGGCGCTGAAACCGTCCTCTCCCCGCATGACACGTCTGTAGGCTTCGGGAAACAGGCAATGCAGGAGAGGATACGTGGCTCAATCCCCCATGGCCGAACCGCATGTCGCTTCACCCGGAGCCATGCGGCCGTTCGCCGACCGCGTCGTCCACGTCACCGCCACCGCGCCGTTTCGTTGGCTCGCCGCAGGGTGGCGGGACTTCCTGGGCAGTTTCGGCGCCAGCCTGGCCTACGGGCTGATCTTTGTCGTCGCCGGCCTGCTGCTGACCGCAACGCTGTTCGCGGCGCATGCGATCTATCTGTTCATGCCGCTCGCGGCAGGCTTCATGCTGATCGGCCCCGCCGCGACCCTTGGCTTCTATGCCATCAGCCGTGACCGCGAACAGGGACGCACACCCAGCCTCGGCGACGCAGTGCGCGCCTTCCAGGCCAATCCGGGCCCGATGCTCTATGTCGGCTTTGCGCTGCTGTGCCTGTTCCTGCTGTGGCTGCGGCTGTCACAACTGGTCTTCGCGCTGTCGTTCCCCAGCGATATCGGCTTCGATGCGCAGTCGCTGCTGAACGCCACCCTGTTTACCGGCGACGGACACGTGTTCCTCGCCATCACGCTGGCAATGGGCGCGGTGGTCGCTGCGCTCGTCTTCGCCGGCGCTGCCTTTGCCCTGCCCATGCTGCTCGACCGTCCGGTCGGCATGGTGGAGGCGGTGGCGACCAGTTGGACCGCGGTGGAGATGAACCTGCCCGCCATGGTGATCTGGGCGGTGCTGCTGGTGCTGCTGACCACCCTTGGCATGGCGTTGGGGATCATCGGGCTGGCGGTGACACTGCCGCTTGCCGGCCATGCCACTTGGCACGCCTACCGTGCGGTGATCCGGCCCGCCCCGCCGACGCAACCAGCGATCTGACCTGCCCCCCGCGCTCGGTGGCTGCCATCAAAGCCCCCGGGCGTGCAGGAAGGCATGGATGGCCTGCGACACCAGCCCTGGCGTCTGCACCGACGCGAAATGCCCGCTGTTCAGCTCCAGGAATTCCGCACCGGGAATTTGCCGAGCCATCGGCTGGATGATGGAAGGGGGACGCAGGCCGTCGTGCCGGCCGGCGGTCACCAGGGTCGGGCAGGCAATGCGCGGCAGTTCGTGCTCGATCGACTCCGCGGCCAGCATGCGGTTGATCGCCGCGAAGCTTTCCGGGTCGTTCCCCAGCCAGCGCGCCCGGAACGCGGCGAAGACGGCGGGATCATGTTGCACCACCGGCGGATAGGATGCCGCCAAACTGGCTTCCACCACGCCGCGCATGCCGCCGGCCTCCACCGCTGCCGCCCGGTCCAGCGTCGCCTGCCGCCGGTCGCCGGTCACGCCGGTGGCCGGACCATGCAGCACCAGCGCCGCCGCCCGGTTGGGGTAGCGCACGGCGAAATGCACCGCGATCGCCGCCCCCACCGCGATGCCCGCCAGCGACACGAGGCCGGTGATGCCGGCTGCATCCAGCAGCCCCGCCAGATCGTCTGCCATCTGGTCCCACGTCACCGTGCCGCGGATCTTCTCCGACAGTCCGGCGCCGCGCGTATCATAGCGCAGCACGCGCCTTCCGTTGCCCAGAACCCCCAGCAGCCGATCCCAACTCTCCAGCGTCCCGCCCATCTCATGCACGAGCACCAGCGTTGCCTTGCCGCTGCCGGTGATGTCGTAGCGCAGGCTGTTACCGTTGACTTCAACCCAGTTCATGGCGAACGTCCCCCGTGTGATTGATGCGGAGGATAGGCCGCGTCGGATTCCGAGTGAAGGCGTGCGCATGACCCAGATGATGACCCTGCATTGGTCCCCCCGGTCGCCCTATGTGCGAAAGGTGATGATCGCGATTCATGAGATGGGCCTGCAGGACCGCATCCGGACGGTCCGCACCGTCGTTGGCGGCACCACCCCGCACCTGGAATTCATGAAGACCAATCCGCTCGGCAAAATTCCCACGCTGGAACTGCCGGATGGCACCGCCATCTACGACTCCCCGGTCGTGATCGAATATCTCGATACGCTGCACGCCGGCCCGAAACTCTACCCCAGCGCCTGGCCCGAACGTCTGACCGCGTTGCGCCGCCACGCGCTGGGTCAGGGCATGCTGGACACCGCCTTGTCGCTGCTAAGCGAACGCGCCCGCCCGTCCGAACGCCAGAGCGAACCCCACATGGCGCTGTGGCGCACCAAGCTGCACGCCTGCGTGGACGCGCTGGAGCATGAGGCCGAGGCCCTGGGTAATAGCGGCTTTACCGTCGGCCACATTGCGATCGGCGTCGCCCTTGGATACCTCGATTTCCGTTTCGGCAGCATGAACTGGCGCGACAACCATCCGATGCTGGCAGCCTGGCAGGCGACATTCGATGCCCGTCCGTCGGTGCGTGCCAACCTGCCGGTGGACGACAGCTGATGCCAAGCCATCACGACGGTGGCGCCGGGGTTGGTGGAAGCAAAATAACCCCTTCGTGACCGCTAACCGATATCCGTG
>DAICYU010000571.1 GCA_027311485.1 Acetobacteraceae bacterium | reverse complement strand
CGTCCGCCCGTTCCAGCATGTTGTATTTGACCGTGCGCTCGATGTGTGCCCGCGGCCGGTAGGGATCGTATTCGCGCACCTTGCGCACGAAATGCTCCAGATCGTCGAATTCCTGTGCCGCCTGCACGAAGCCCGCGATCGCCGCCCGCCCACGCTCCGACACTTCGGGACCGACATCGACGATGACCAGTGCCCGCAGCAGCGCGGCGTTGCGCCGTGTCAGCAGCATCGCATTCCGCCCGCCCATCGAGTGGCCGATCAGCAGCGGCCGCTGCAACCCCATCGCGGCGATGAACGCCTCGGCGTCCAACGACATTTCATGATTGGAATAGACCACGTCGCGCGGCCACTCACTGTCACCATGGCCACGCTGGTCCAGCGCCAGCACGCGGAAGCCGCGGCCGGCCAGCCACAGGCTGACCAGATCCCAGGAATGCGCCGACTGGTGGCCGCCATGCAGCAGCACCACCGGCGGGGCGTCCGTCTGTCCCCATTCGAGGTAGTGGAAGCGCAGATGGCGCAGCACGATGTTGCCGGACCGGTACGGCACGTCAGGGCGGTGCGGGATACCCAGATCCTGCGCGCTGGCCAGCAGGCTGCGGAACTCCTCCGTCGTGGTCATGTCCAGCGGCGCCGACCCTTCGGCGAACGTGTTCAGGTACATTGCGTGCTCGTCTCCGATCCCTGCCGGAACAACAGCCCGGCCCGCCGCCGGTGGCAAGAGGCTGCGGTTTGGACCAGGACAGCAACACGATGCCGGTCTATAAAAAGCGTTTCGTCGATCATGCAGGACCCGCCATGACCCAAGCCAAGCTCGACCGCGCCCGCATTTACCAGGATGAACTCGTGGCGATCCGCCGTGATCTGCATGCCCATCCGGAACTGGGGATGGAGGAATACCGGACCGCCGAGATCGTGGCGCAGAAGCTGGCGGAATGGGGGATCGAGGTGCATCGCGGCGTCGGCAAGACCGGGGTGGTGGGCGTGCTGCGCAACGGTAACGGCCAGGCCGCGGTCGGCCTGCGGGCCGACATGGACGCCCTGCCGATCCAGGAGGTGACAGGGCTGCCGTATGCCAGCCAGACATCAGGGCGGATGCACGCCTGCGGCCATGACGGGCACACCGCCATCCTGCTGGGTGCGGCGAAATACCTGGCGGACACGCGCAACTTCAACGGCACCGTCAACTTCATCTTCCAGCCGGCCGAGGAAGGCCTTGGCGGCGCCGAAGCCATGCTGAAGGACGGGCTGTTCCAGCGATTCCCGTGCAATGCGGTGTTCGGCCTGCACAACGATCCGGAGTTGGAACTCGGCCGGTTTGACATCAGCCCCGGTGCGCGGTTTGCCGGCGGCGCGTTCTTCGATATCCACGTCACCGGCAAGGGTGCGCACGGCGCCCGCCCGCAGGAAAGCATCGACCCGGTGATGGTCGCCTGCCATCTGGGCACCGCGCTGCAATCGATCGTCTCCCGCAACATCGCCGCGCAGGACACCGCGGTGCTGAGTGTCACCCGCATCCAGTCCGGCGACGCTTATAACGTGATCCCGCAATCGGCCGTGATGGCCGGCACCGTGCGGACGATGAAGCGGGCGGTGATGGAGACCGTGGAGGCCAACATGAAGCGGCTGTCGGACAGCATCGCCGCCGGCTTCGGTGCCACGGCCACGGTGGATTTCCGCGTCCTGTTCGCGCCGGTGATCAACAACGAACAACAGGCGGCGGACTATGCCGACGCGGCGGTGGAGGTGGCCGGTGCGGCGCATGTCCGCCGTGACGCCCCGCCCATCATGGCGTCGGAGGATTTCGGCTTCATGATGGAACAGGTGCCAGGCGCGCACATCATGTTCGGCAATGGCGCCACTGCGGCGCTGCACAATGATCATTACGATTTCAATGACGAGGCGATCCCGTACGGCGTCGCGCTGCTCGCCGCCATCACGGAACGGAAACTGGCGCGGGACACCGGCGCTTAAAGCACGCCGGGTTCAACCCGGCATGGTCTGGCAACCTGGGACGGACGTGGTAGCGTCATGCTCCGTCACATTTGCCAGGAACCGCTGATGTCCCAAACCGCCCTCGATCGCGTCCGCGCCTACCAACCCGAACTCAGCGCCATTCGCCGCGATATCCATGCCCACCCCGAACTCGGGCTGGAGGAGTATCGCACCGCCGAACTGGTGGCGCAGAAGTTGGAAGAATGGGGGATCGAGGTGCATCGCGGCGTCGGCAAGACCGGCGTGGTGGGCGTGCTGCGCAACGGCAACGGGCAGGCCGCGGTCGGGCTGCGGGCCGATATGGATGCGCTGCCGATCCTGGAGTCGACGGGACTGCCCCATGCCAGCCAGAACCGTGGCCGCATGCATGCCTGTGGCCATGACGGCCACACCACCATGCTGCTGGGCGCGGCGAAGTACCTGGCCGAGACCCGGAATTTCAACGGCACCGTCAACTTCATCTTCCAGCCGGCCGAGGAAGGCGTCGGTGGCGCGCTGGAAATGCTGAAGGACGGGTTGTTCGAGCGTTTCCCCTGCAACTATGTCTATGGCATGCACAACCGTCCCGGCCTGCCAGTCGGCAAGTTTGTCACCAGCCCGGGCGCCCGCGCCGCCGGTGGCGCCTTCTTCGACATTGTCATCACCGGCAAGGGCGCCCATGGCGCGCAGCCGCAGCAGAGCATCGATCCGGTTCTCGTCGCCTGCCACCTGGGCACCGCGCTGCAATCGATCGTGTCCCGCAATATTGCCGCGCAGGACACCGTGGTGCTCAGCATCACCCGGATCCAGTCGGGCGACGCCTACAACGTCATCCCGCAAACCGCCGTCATGGCCGGCACTGTCCGCGCAATGAAGCGGGAGGTGATGGACAAGGTGGAGACCAACATGAAGCGGCTGGCGGAAAGCATCGCCGCCGGATTTGGCGCCGAGGCGACGGTCGATTTCCGCGTCATCTTCGCGCCGATGGTGAACAACGACGATGAAGCCATGGCCTATGCCGATGTCGCGGCCGATCTGGTCGGTGACGACAATGTGCGCCGCGACGCGCCGCCCGGCATGGG
>DAICYU010000570.1 GCA_027311485.1 Acetobacteraceae bacterium | reverse complement strand
CAGCCGCCGCCGTCGAAGTCGGAGGATATGCCGACATGATCGATGCCGATCCGGCGCACGGCATAGTCGATGTGATCGGCAAAGTCGCTGACCGTCACATCCTCGGGCTTCGCATTCGGCTTCAGGAACGCCGCCACGGCGGTGATCTGGATCACGCCTTTCACGTCCCGCACCACATCCAGTTGCCAGTCCGTCATGTTGCGGGAGTGGTCGCACAACGCGCTGACGCACGAATGGGTTGAAACGATCGGCGAGCGCGAGACTTCGGCGGCCTGCATCATTGTATCCCGCGACGTATGCGCCACGTCGACCAGCATGCCGACGCGGTTCATCGCCTCGATCGCCGCCCGCCCCAAAACCGACAGGCCACCATGCTCGGCTTCCCGGTCACCCAGATCGCGCCGCGGGTTGCAGGAATCCGCCAGCGCGTTATGCCCGTTATGCGTCAGTGTCATGTACACGGCGCCGCGCTGCCGAAGCGCCGCGATGCGCGACAGGTCGGCCCCCATGGCGAAGCCGTTCTCGACGCACGGGATGATCGACAGCATCCCGTCCCGCCGAGCGGCGATGATGGCATCGGCGCGGGTGGCGATGCGCATGCGGACGGGGGATTCGGCGAATTGCATGCTGTTGATGTGATCCAGCATGGCGACGGCACGGTGATAGGCCGCGTCCTCCGCGGCCGGGGAACGTGCGGTCTGCGGTACATAAGCGACAAAGCAGGCCGCACTCAGACCGCCCCGAATCATCTTTGGCAAATCGACACGTCTCGCGCCATCCTGGAACGGGTCCGGCCCGGTAGGCCAGGGAATGTCGACGTGAGTGTCCAGCGTCAGCAGGGAACGATGGAGGGAAAGCGCGTCTGGCTGAAGGGCGTCGTTCATACCTGCACGCTTACAGATAACCGCTCGCCAGGAAAGAGGCTTGAAACCAGAAAATGAGATTCGCCACGTGCATGGTCATCGGCCTGCTCATGATGCCGCCGGGCGCCTGGGCAGCAAGAAATACGGCGCAACAGGAGACGATCGGGTCCTGGGTGGTGTCCTGCGCTGCGGACGGGCGCTGCCTGATGCGCTTCGCCAAGCCGTTTGTTGACCGGAACGGCATCACCGGCAATCTGGAGGTCATGAAGCAGGGCCGATCGCTGGTGCCCGTCGTTACGCTGCGCGGTGTGCCGAAGGATCTGCTGACGGCAGCCGCGGTGGCGGGCAAGGCTTCGGTTTCGGTGCGCTTTCCGGGCGCACCGGCCGAAACATTGAACTGCGTCGCCACCAACGCCGGCGGCATCTGCGCACCGGATGACGATGCCGCCCCGCGGCTGGCCGCAAGGCTGGTGTCGGCGCCATCCGTCACCTTGCACCTGACGGCGTCGCTTCCCGGCATGGACGCGCTGCCGCAGCAGCACCGATCGCTCGTGCTGTCCGGCACTGCCGAGGCGCTGGACCGGCTGCGGGCCGCCGGACCGACATCCGTGCCGCCGCCGGTGACGGCGCTGGCACCGGAATCGCCGGCCGCCCTGATGGCCACCGCCGACCGGCTGCTGAAGGCGGCCGGCTACAAGAACGGCGTCGAGGGACTGCAATCCCTGCTCGACAAATACCGCGGTACGCTGGCGCCGCCCGGCGGGGTCAGATGACCCCTTCCTCAGCCAGCCGCTCGACATCCGATTTCGACATGCCCAGCAAGCTGGTCAGGAGCCATTCGTTGTCCTCGCCATAGCACGGCGCACCGCGATCGATCGGGCCGCCGACATAGGCCGGGGTGCGGGACAGTTTCACCGGCACCTCATACACCGGCCAGGTGCCGATCTTCGTGCCGGTGACTTCGGTCAGCCATTTCAGGTGGTGCAGCTGTGGATCGTTGTCGCACCGGTCCTCGGCGTTCTGGCAGACGCCCGCGGGAACGCCCGCGTTCTGCAATGCCGTCATCACATCCTCGGCCGACCGGGTCGCCGTCCAGGCCGAGACCTCGGCATCCAGCGCGTCCTGATGCGCCAGGCGACCGGTCAGGGTGGCAAAGCGACGGTCCGCCAGCCAGTCGGCACGATCGGCGATGCGGGCCAGGGACCGGAACTCGGTGTCGGTGAAGCAGGCGATCGCCACCCAGCGGTCGCGCCCCTTGCAGCGATACGCACCATGCGGCGCGGCCGGCTTGTATGGGGAGCGGTTGCCGTACCGTGACCAGACCCGCCCATTGGCCGACCAGTCGAGGATCTGCGTCCCGGTCAGGAAAATGCCGGACTCGCATTGGGAGGCGTCGATCCACTGGCCTTCGCCGGTGCGGTCGCGGTGATACAGGGCACCCAGCAGCGCCAGGGCGTAGCCATAGGCACCCATCCAGTCCAGGTAGGAGTAGCCCCACCCGACCGGCATCGCCGGTTCGGCGAGGCCCGACATGTCCCCCTGCCCCGCAAATGCCGCCGCGACCGGCCCGACCGTGCGCATACGCCCGTACTTGCCATGCGCGCCCATCCCGGCCTGCTGGATGTAGATGATATCCGGCCTGATCTTGCGCATCACGTCGTATCCCAGGCCAAGACGCTGCAGCACGCCGGGCGAAAACCCTTCCGCCACGATGTCGCAGATCCGCACCAGGTCCTTGGCGATCGCCAGCCCCTTCGGATGGCGGATGTTGAGTGAAATGCCCCGCTTGCCGGCATTCTTGTTGTTGAACTGCCCACCCATGTCGGGGTCCTTCACGCCGGGCAGCGGCGCCGTCGCGGCATCGCGCGCGGCGCGGCCACCCACCGGCGCCATGGCGGCAAGGCGCGTGTCGGGGTTGTCCTTCCACTCCACCTTGTAGCTTTCCGCCCCCATCGCGGCGAGGAACCGCGTGCCCCCGGCCGAGGCCAGGAACCAGGCGAAATCCAGGATCTTCACACCCTGCAGCGGAAACGGCTTGTGATGCAGCGCCGACTGCCTGGCACCGGCATCGCCCTTCGGCTGCGCCGGGACGGACGGCCTGCGCGGCGTGTCCGCCAGCACCGCCTCGGTATCCTCACCCAGCAGCGGGGCGCGGCGGCCGACCTGCCAGCTCGTGCGGTTGGTCAACCATTTGCTGGTCG
>DAICYU010000056.1 GCA_027311485.1 Acetobacteraceae bacterium | reverse complement strand
CCAGGCGCTCGATACCTGGCTCGCTGCACTGCCCGCGGCTGAACTGCGCAACCTGGCAAGCCCCGGCGAAACCCTGGCGGTGGTGACGGCGGCGGCGCTGGATCCCGCGGCGCAGGCGCTGTGCGCCGACATGTTGCGCCGCCGCCTTGGGGACGGCCTGTCGGTCCGCTTCGCCACCGATCCGTCATTGATCGCCGGGGCGGAGCTGCGTGGGTCGCATGCCAGGCTGCGCAACAACTGGCGCGCGGATCTGGATCATATCGCTGAGGAATTGAGCCGCGATGACCATCCTCTCGCTGTGGCTTGAGCACGCGGCCGAACGGGTCGCCGGCGCGTCGCTGGGTCCGTCGATCGAGACGTGGGGCCATGTTCAGACAGTCGCCGACGGTATCGCGATGGTGTCCGGGCTGGCGTCCGTCCGGCTGGATGAGGTGCTGCGGTTTCAGCATGGGCAACTGGGCTTTGCGCAAACGCTCGACCGCGATCTGATCGGCTGCGTGCTGTTGGATGATGCCGAGGCGGTCAAGGCGGGGGATGAGGTCCGTGGCAGCGGCGAAGTCGTCCGCACCTTGACCGGACCCGGCCTGCTGGGCCGTGTCGTCGATCCGCTGGGCCGTCCGCTGGATGGTGGTCCACCCATCGTCGACGGCGTGCCCCGGCCGATCGACGCGCCGGCCCCCGCGATCGTGGAACGTGATCTGGTCACACAGCCGGTGCAGACCGGGATTCTGACCATCGACGCCTTGTTTGCCCTTGGCCGCGGCCAGCGTGAACTGATCATCGGTGATCGTGGCACCGGCAAGACCGCTGTCGCGGTCGATACGATCATCAATCAGCGCGCGTCCGATCTGATCTGCGTGTATGCCGCTGTCGGCCAGAAATCCTCGACCGTCGCCCGCGTGATCAATGCCATCCGCACGCATGGCGCACCCGAGCAATGCATCTTCGTCATCGCCGCGGCCACGGCCTCACCCGGGTTGCAATGGATCGCCCCGTTCGCCGCCATGACGATGGCGGAACACTTTCGCGACCGTGGCGGACACGTTCTGCTGGTTATCGACGATCTGAGCAAGCATGCCGCCACGCATCGGGAGATCGCGTTGCTGACCCGCCAGCCGCCGGGCCGGGAAGCCTATCCTGCGGACGTATTCTATCTGCACGCCAGGCTTCTGGAGCGCGCCGCGAAGCTGTCTGCGGACAAGGGGGGCGGTTCCCTGAGTGTGCTGCCAATCGCCGAAACCGACGCCGGCAACCTGAGCGCCTATATTCCGACCAATCTGATCTCGATCACCGACGGCCAACTCGTGATGAACGCGCGGTTGTTCCAGGAAGGACAGAAGCCGGCGATCGACATCGGCACCAGCGTCAGCCGCGTCGGCGGCAAGACCCAGGCCCCGGCCTTGCGCGCCGCCACCGGGACGATGCGGCTGGATTACGCGCAGTTCCTTGAACTGGAGATGTTTTCGCGCTTCGGTGGGGTACCGGATGCGCATGTGAAGGCGCAGTTGGACCGGGGCAGACGGCTGCGTGCGTTGCTGTCCCAGCCGCAGTACGCGCCGCTGCGCTTGGCGGAGGAGGTGGCTCTGGCCGTGGCCCTGCGGGACGGCATGTTGGACAGTGTGCCGCCGGATCGGATCGCCGCGTTTCGGGCGGCGCTGCCATCCTGGCTTGATGGGCACGCCGGCGAGGCCGTGCAGGCGGTGGAAACGAGCGGCCGGCTGGACCCTGAGCGCAGCGCCACGCTTGCCGCAGCCATTCATGCGCTTGCGCAGACATATGCGGACGGCGCCGCATGACCGAACGTCTGGCTGAGACAACCCGGCGGATCGGCAACGTGCACCAGCTTGGCACGGTCGTGACCGCGATGCGCGGGATATCCGTGAGCCGGGTTCAGCAAGCGCATGGCCTGTTGCGGGGTGTACGCGCGCATGCCGAGGTGATTGCCCGTGCCATCGGCCAGGCGCTGTCTCTGGTTCCGGGTAACCACAATCCGGCGGTTACCCACTCCAGCCGGAACGGCACGATTGTGTTTACGGCAGAGCAAGGTTTCGCCGGGGCGTTCAGTGACCGCATGCTGGAAGCCGTGGGCCAGGGCGGTGGTGCAGGACAGCGGGACGTGTTCCTGATTGGCACCCGCGGTTATGCGTTGGCCCATGAACGCGGTTTGCAGCCCTGGTGGCACGCGGCCATGGTGCCGCATGCCAATCTGGTTCCGGGACTCGCCAGCCGGGCTGCCGACGCGTTGTATGCGTGGCTGGCCGAACAGTCCGGCCATCGGGTCGACGTGATCGTGCCCACCTGGTCAGCCAGCACGGGCGTGGTCGCCGAACGCCGCTCCCTGTTGCCGTTCGACTTTCACCGGTTCGCCGTGACACCATCCGGTCAGGCGCCGCTGACGACATTGCCGCCACCCGTTCTGCTGTCCCGCCTCGCAGAGGAATATATCTTCGCCGAACTGTGCGAGGCGGCGCTGACGGCATTCGCAGCCGAAAACGAAGCCCGGGTCGCAACCATGCTGTCGGCCAAGGGGAGCCTGGATAACATGTTATCCGACCTGCAGGCGCTGGAACGGCAGATCCGCCAGGAGGAAATCACGGCCGAGGTCGTCGAACTGGCCGGCAGCGCCGGGGGAAGCGTACGCTGACGCGGTGCAATGATGCCTGGCCGCGCTGGCGCCGACGGGCATGCGCGCTGAACCCACGCCCAGAGCATTGCCCCCTCAGGATTGCCCCCCTGAGGGCTGAACCCCCAGATGACTGAACCCGGTCAGGGGCTGAACCCGGTCAGGGGCTGACCTGGAGCAGATCCATCACCTCATCCACACCCGGGGCGGCCCAGGCGGCATTCTCGGCGATCCGTCGCTGCGTATAACTCGGCACCTTGCCGGACAACGTCACGTTGCTGCCCTGCACGTCCACCACGATGCGTGATGAATCGAGTTCGGAATGGCGTTCCAAAGCTCGCCGCACATGCTTCCCTACCTCAGCCGTCACCTCGGGCCGCGGGCGGATGACGATCCTGTTCTCGACATGCACGACACCGGCCAGATGCTGCACGCGCTGCTCCGCCTCGGCGCGCTGATACGCCTCATCGACGGTTCCGCTCAGCGTGATCACGCCGCCTTCGGTCGCAACCCCGATTTGTGATGCCGGAATGATGGCATCCCAGTCCAGCACCTGTCTGGCACGCCTGGATAGTTCCTCGTCGGCATGACGATCGGCTTCGGCGGGCTGGACCACGATGTCATCGCGCACGCCCGTCACGCCTTCCAGATGCCAGATGGTGCGGTTGGCGGCCTTCTTTTCCGTAAGGCTGGCGACATGGCCCGAAAGGTGCACAACGCCATCGTGAACGGCCACCTGAATACGGGATGCGTCTACATGGGGCGCCCATTCCAGTTCCTCGGTCACCGCATGCTGCAAAGCTTTGTCGTCCACGCCGGTATCCTCCAGGTGCTTGATTATTGTCCCCCTAGAATGACGACTGTTTGCGCCAAAGGCATTGAGGCAGGTCAAGAGCGGCCATGTTCGAGACCCTGATCGCGAAATTCTATTTCATCTTCGATTTGTCTCACGAACTACTTGCCGTGACGCACCTTGCCCGATGCGCGGCGCCTGGTGCGCTGGGCGGGTTTTGCCGGGACGTCGGGGCTGCCCTGGGTGACCGAACCGTTAATCCCAGCCGACGGCGCGCCGTCATGGGGCAGGCTGCTCATGATCTCCTGCTCCGCCTGCAGCCAGTGAAGCCTATCGCGTCCGTGCGACCGCCCCTGATTCTCCCACATTTCATAAGCCCGCGCGGCGATCAGTTCGCGGATCATATCCTCACGCGTTTGTCTGCTTGCAGGGTCCATATGGAAATCTCCTTTCGGATGGTCCGTTTCGCAACAGGTTACGATGCCGGACGGCTTCATCGATCATCTTCCTGCGACTTGACCTGGCGCCATTATATCGCCTGTGCCGCCGTTGCATTGACCTGTCTCAGTACTGGGTGGCCGGCATGGCTCCGCCATGACCACGCCTGGATACGGGGTCTCGGCCGTTGATGAGAATCAACGTTGAGATCCGAATTTCTCTCATTCTTCTTTGATGCTTGAGCAAAGCCTGCTGCTGACCGACTTGTATGAGCTTTCCATGCTGGAGGCTTATGCCGCACATGGCATGGCAGAAACGGCGGTATTTGAGCTGTTTGTCCGCAAGCTGCCGCCGCGGCGTGGGTTCCTCATGGCCGCCGGCCTGGAACAGGCGGTCCAGTTCCTGGAGGCCATGCGGTTCACCGCGGATGAGTTGATGTGGCTGCACGACAGCAACATGTTCGCTCCGGACTTTGTGGAGCGTCTGGCCGAACTGCGCTTCACCGGCGATGTCGATGCCATGCCGGAAGGAACAATGTTTTTCCCGGACGAACCGATCCTGCGCGTCGTGGCGCCTTTGCCGCAGGCACAACTGGTTGAAACCAGGTTGGTGAACCTGATCCACTTCCAGACAGTGGTGGCGTCCAAGGCGGCCCGAATGACACTGGCGGCACCAGGCAAGCAACTGGTCGATTTCGGCCTCCGGCGGGCGCATGGCGCGGAAGCCGGCTTGCTTGCGGCGCGTGCAGCCTATCTGGCCGGGTTTGCCGGTTCCGCCACGGTGCTGGCGTGCCGGGATTTCGGCATTCCCGTCGTCGGCACCATGGCGCATTCCTTCATTCAGGCCCATGACGACGAAGCGACGGCGTTTGAGCATTTTGCCACCGCCCGCCCGCGCGGGCTGACCCTGCTGATCGATACATATGATACCGAACGGGGTGCCGCGATCGTGGCCGGCCTTGCGCCCCGTTTGAGTGCCCGGGGCATCACGATTGAGGCCGTCCGGCTGGACAGTGGCGATCTGCAGGCCCATGCCCGCGCCGTGCGGGCAATCCTGGATGCGGCCGGGCTGAATCGCATCCGGATCTTTGCCAGTGGCGGCCTGGATGAGGACAGCCTGGCAGCCCTGTGCCGCAGCGGCGCGCCGATCGACGGTTTCGGGGTCGGTACGAGCCTGACCACCGCCGCCGATGCCCCGGCCCTCGATTGTGCCTACAAGCTGCAGGAATATGCCGGCCGTCCCAGGCGCAAGCTGAGTGAAGGCAAGGCAACGTGGCCGGGGCGCAAGCAGGTCTGGCGGCACTATGGCGCTGACGGGTGCATTGCAGCGGACGTCATCGGCCTGGCCGATGAACCACTGGCCGGACAGCCGCTTCTGCAACCGGCGCTGCGCCATGGCAAGCGGGTGGATGGCCTGCCCGATCTGACCGATGCACGGGCGCACGCGGCGGCCTGTCTGGCGCAATTGCCTGCGGCCCTGCGGCGGCTGGAGCCGGGTTGCGTCCCGGTGCGCATCAGCGACGGTCTGCGCAGCCTTGTAGCGGCGATGGACGGGGCGAGGGGAGCGTCGCCGTGATCGATCTGTCCACGCTCGCCGATCCGCAGCAGGCCGTTGTCGCGTTCCTGTCACGTCCAGCCAGTTACGGTCTTCCGACGGCCGATGTGCGGCGGATCGAAACCCATTGCTCGCTTGTCTTCCTGGTCGGGGATAGCGCCTACAAGCTGAAAAGGGCGATCCGGTATGCTTCGCTCGACTATACCACGGTGGAATTGCGGGCGCGTGCGTGCCAGGCCGAACTGCGGCTGAACCGGCGGACAGCGCCCGAAATCTACTGTGCCGTCTGGCCGATCAACTGCGGGCCGGACGGTGTGCTGGCATTCAACGGTCCTGGCCCGGCCGTGGATTTCGTGGTCGTCATGCGCCAGTTTGCGCAGTCTGATCTGTTCGACCGTCTGGCCGACAGGGGCGAACTGACGCCGGAGCTGATGCAGGCGCTCGGCGTCAGCGTCGCACGGTTCCATGCCGACGCCGAGGTGGCGCCGGCGTTCGGCGGCAGCCAGGCGATCCGGCGTGTGATTGCCGACAATGGCCGTGAACTGGCGCTGGTCGGCGCCACGCTGGACGGTGCTGCCATGGAAGACCTGACGAGCCGCAGCAAGATCGCAATCAGTCGGCTGGGTCGCCTGCTGGATCGACGGCGGACGCAGGGCAGCGTGCGTCGCTGCCACGGCGATCTGCGGCTTGCCAATATCTGCCTCTACGAAGGCCAGCCGACATTGTTCGATTGCATTGAGTTCAGCGATGAAATCAGCTGCATCGACGTTCTCTACGACCTGGCGTTTCTGCTGATGGACCTGCATGTGCGTGGCCGCGGCGACCTCGGCAACGTCGTGTTCAATACCTATCTGGACCGGACGGCGGAGACGGATGGCCTGCGGGCGCTGCCGCTGTTTCTGTCGCTACGGGCCGCCACGCGGAGCTACGCCTTGGCTGGTGGCGCGCGGCGCAGTCCGGACAAACGCAAGGCGACGGGTCTGGTGGATCTGGCCCGCCGCCATATCGCCGCCGCCTCCGGCTTCCTGGTTCCGCCACCGCCGACATTGATCATGTTGGGCGGCGCCGATACCGTCAGGCGCACAGACACGGCCAAAATGCTCGCGGGCCAGGTTGCCCCCGTACCCGGTGCCCGCATCCTTCACCTCGACAGAGTCGGAAACGCAACATGGCGCGAGGCTTTCGCGGTGCTGGCAGCCGGTTGTTCCGTGCTGATCGAAGGGATGTTCACGCCAGGTGATGAGCGTCAGGGGCTGGCTGCATTGCCGCTGACCATCCAGTTGTTGCCATTCTGGCTGGGGCCTCTACCGCCCTCCCTCAGCCGGCGCGTATGGCGGACCCTCGAGGACCGTGGAAGCGCCCTTGCCGCGGTCGCGAGCGCGCTGCCGCTGGTCACGGCGCCGCGCGTTGACTGCCAGTTGTTCAACAATGGGGCCCATTGATTCCTGTCAACATGGTCAGATGCGCCGGATGCTCTACGGACCGGTGGAGCAGGGGGACGTGTCATGTCATCCGTGAAAGGCCGGACTGAGTCGGTGATCTTGCCCTCATGCGGCGCGAAGGGGCTGCTCGCCTTCCCGGCCGTCCCGCCGCGGGGCGTTGTCGTATTCGCCCATGGCAGCGGCAGCAGCCGCCTGAGTCCGCGCAACGCCTTCGTCGCCGATTCACTGGGCCGTGCCGGCTTTGCCACCATGCTGTTTGACCTGCTGACGGATGACGAGGCCGCTGTCCGCGCCAACGTCTTTGATATCGCCCTGCTGGCCGGCCGCCTGGATCAGGCGGCCGATCTGGCGCGCCACACCTCGGATATGTCCACTCTGCCACTCGGCTTCTTTGGGGCGAGCACAGGGGCCGCCGCCGCGCTTGTTGCCGCCGCCGCCCGCCATGACGTGACCGCCATCGTCAGCCGTGGCGGCCGGCCCGATCTGGCGGCGGACGCCCTGCCACAGGTCACCGCGGCGACGCTGCTGATCGTGGGCGGCAACGACCCTGACGTGCTGGCACTGAACCAGGCGGCAGCGGCACAGCTGCGGTGCGAGCACCGGTTGGAAGTCATTGCCGGTGCAACGCATCTGTTTGAGGAGCCGGGTAAGCTGGAATCCGTCGTTGCGCTGGCCCGGTCCTGGTTCCTGAAGCATCTGGTAACGCATGTGGGGACGTAGGACCATGGTGTTCGCCGATCGGCATGAAGCCGGCACTCTGCTCGCAGAACGTCTGCTCGAACTCAAGCCTAGCGATCCGGTCGTGCTGGCACTGCCCCGTGGCGGCGTGCCCGTGGGGTTCGAAATCGCCCGCGCGCTCCGCGCACCGCTCGACCTGGTGCTGGTGCGCAAAATTGGCGTGCCGTTCCAGCCGGAATTGGCCATCGGCGCTGTTGCCGACGGCCCCGAACTGGTCACCGATCCGCATCTGATCGCTGATCTGAATATCCCCTCCAGCTATCTTGAGGAGGCGAAGGCGGATGCGCTGCGAGAAATAGAGCGCCGCCGCCACGTCTATCTCGGGGCGCATCCGCCTGTGGACATTGCCGGCCGCACCGCGATCGTTGTGGATGATGGCATTGCCACCGGCGCGACGATACGCGCCGCCCTGCGTGGCACCCGGCGCCGCAAGCCGGCGCGCGTTATACTCGCGGTGCCGGTGGCGCCGGAAGACACGCTCAGGCGGCTGCGCGGGGAGGTCGACACGACAATCTGTTTGCACACCCCGGCGCATTTCATGGCGGTCGGCCAGTTCTATCGTAACTTTGAGCAGCTTGCCGACGCCGAAGTTACCGATCTGCTCAACCAGGCGCGCGCCTTCGTTTCCGTCCGAACGTCACCCGGAATGCCCCAATGACTCTCCATCCATTGTCCTTTTTTGGCCTGAACGGCAGCCGTGCCTTGGCTGAACGCGTCGCCACACGGCTCGAAGTGCCTCTTGCCCAGCATGAGGAGCGCGATTTCGAGGATGGGGAGCATAAGACACGCTCACTTCAGTCCGTGCGGGGGCACGACGTTTTTGTCCTGCACGCGCTGCACGGGGATGAGAAGGAGAGCGGCAACGACAAACTGTGCCGGCTTCTGTTCTTTTGTGGCGCGCTGAAGGATGCCGGGGCGCAAAGCGTCACCGCGATCACGCCTTACCTGTGTTACGCGCGCAAGGACCGCCGGACGAAGACGAACGATCCGGTGATCACGCGTTATGTCGCCGCCATGTTCGAGGCAGTCCGCATCGACAGGGTGATCGCGGTGGAAGTGCACAACGTCACGGCGTTCGAGAACGCATTCCGCTGTCCGACCTGGCACATCGAGATCGCGCATGTCATGGCGGCGCATTTTGCGCCTCTGGTGCGTGGGGAGCAGGTGGTTGCCGTCTCCCCCGACGCGGGCGGGGCGAAGCGGGCCGAACAGTTTCGCCAGGCGCTGGAGAAGCTGACCGGAACCGATGTCAGCTCCGCCTACATGGAAAAATTCCGCAGCGGCGGCGTGGTCAGCGGGGCGCTGTTGGCCGGCGAGGTACGCGGGCGGGTCGCCGTCATCATCGATGACCTGATCAGCACAGGCGGAACGCTGGTGCGGGCGGCCGAGGCCTGCCGAGCGGCTGGGGCGACGAAGGTTTTTGCCGCCGCGGCGCACGGGCTGTTCGTGGGTGGGGCGCGGACGCTATTCGAAACCCCGGCAATCGACCAGATTATCGTAACGAATACGGTTCCGACCTGCCATGCGGCCAGCGCAGCGGCAACCCGCCTGATGATACTGGACGCCAGCCAGGCGATCGCGCGCGCCGTCGCCGCATGCCGAGACTGACGGCGACGGTGCGCAGTCCCGTCCGATCAGCCCACCGCCGCGGCGGACACCTGGCGAAAGCGCAGGACGGCGGCGGCAAAGAACACGGATCCCAAACCTGCAACGGCGAGGAAATCCGGCCAGACAAGCGAAAAGCCGGCGCCGCGGTACAGGATGGCCTGGGCGAATTTCACGAACCAGGTTGACGCAACGCCCTGCATCAGGATCTGCAAGACATACGGTTCGCTTTCCAGTGGCGTATTGCCGCCGGACAGCATCATCATCGGCATGAAGACAAGCATGAACAGCAGGCCAAGCTGCGGCATGGACCGTGCAACGGTGGCAAGGAACAGCCCGACAGCCGATGCGAAGAACAAATAGAGCAGCACGCCTGCCATGAACAGCGGGATCGATCCGGCAATCGGGATCGCCAGCAATCCGCGCACGACGACATACAATGAGAATGCCGTGGCCACGGATACCACGAAGCCGTTCGCCAGTACCTTGGCCAGCGCGATCTCCACCGGTGACAGCGGCATGGTCAGCAGATGATCCATCGTGCCGTGCTCACGTTCCCGGATCACCGCGGCGCCTGCCAGGACGATCGCCAACATCGAAATGTTGTTCAGGATACCCATGATGCTCATGAACCAGCCGGGCGTCGCGTTGGGATTAAAGGCGATGTGCAGCGCGAGTCCGACGGTGTTCGGGGGCGCCTCATCGGTCTGCGCGGCGTGGCGGGCGATTTCGGTGGCCAGGATCTGCTGCACGTATCCCGCCCCGACACCGGCCTGCATGGCGGCCGTGGCATCGACATTCACCTGCACGGCCGGCACGCGCCCGGCATCCACATCGCGCTGGAAATGCGGCGGGATGTCGATGATGAACGTATAGCGTGCCATATCGAGCAGGCGGTCTATGTCACGTGGATCGATCAATTGCGCCGGCTTGAAGTAGGGCGGCAGGAAGCTCTGCGCGATCGCATGGGACAGCTGTGAATGATCCTCGTCGGCGATGGCGATCGCAGCGTGATACACCTCCTGTGCCGTGTTCTGCGCCATCGACATGACCGAGAAAGTAAAGCTCCAGATCACGAGGCCCAGAAGAACATAATCATTGAGGAAGCTGCGCACTTCCTTGGCCGCCAGCCAGAACACGTTCTGCGCGCTACGCCACATGCCTTATCTTTCCTGCTTGCGCAGCAGAAGCAGGCTGATGCACAGCAATGCCGGGAAGAACAGGCTGAGATACAGCATGGTCCGGCCAAGTTCAGCGAACCCGAGCGCCTTGGTGAACGTGCCGACACTGATCGGCAGATAGTAGCTCATGGGAAACAGGCGGCCCATGAACGCACCGATGCCGGTCAGGGAAGAAACTGGCGAAAGCATGCCGGCGAATTGCGTGGCCGGCACCACGGTAAGGATCGCAGTGCCGAACAGCGCGGCAATCTGCGTGCGGGCAAAGGACGAAATCAACAGGCCGTAGCACGTGGTGGCAAATACGTAGATCAGAGTCCCGACCGTCAGCGCCAGCAGGCTGCCCTTCAACGGCACCCCGAAAAGCTGTGTCGCCATGGTCACAAGCGTGACGAAGCTGACCATCGCCAGCGCCACGTACGGAAGCTGCTTGCCCAGCAGGAACTCCAGCCGCGTCACCGGCGTCACGTACAGATTGGTGATCGTGCCCAATTCCTTTTCCCGCACCACGGCGAGGGCCATCAGGATGGCCGGGATCATTGCCAACATCAGGGCGATATCGCCCGGTACCAGTGCATTGATGCTGTCGAAACTCTGATTGTAGCGAAACCGCGTCTCGATGGTCGCGGGCGTCATCGCGTCGAGGTCCTGCCCGCGTGCAATCGCCAGTTCCTGGAGAAAGCTCGCGTGCACGCCCTGGATATAGCCGCGGGCGGTCTCGGCCCGGAAGGGCATCGCCCCGTCGACCCAGGCGCCGACTTCCGCAGGTCGCCCCCGGCGCACGTCGCGGCCGAAGCCGGGTGGAATGTCCAGCGCCACCATCAGTTCGCCGTTCGCCATGCGCCTCTGCAATTCCTCGGGGGTTTTGATCGGCCTGTGTTCGGTAAAATACGGTGATCCCCAGAATGCCTGCAGATACGCTCGGCTTTCCGGCGTCTGATCCTGATCCAGGGCCGCGAACGGCAGATTGTCGACGTCGGTGTTGACGCCAAAGCCAAACACCAGGAACAGCAGCGCAACGCCCAGCACGGCGAAGCCAAGCCGGATCGGGTCTCGCAGCAACTCCAGCGTCTCACGACGCGTATAGGCAAACAGGCGCCTGAAGCTGAACAGGCTCCGGCTCAGCGGACGGACCAGGGGCGGCATGACCGTGCTTGCAGGCGCCGGTTGTTTCTGCCCCGTGCCCTGACGGTGTTCCCCGGTGGCCGCCTGCAGGCAGGCGATGAAGGCATCTTCCAGTGTCGGCCCGCCCCATTCCCGGACAAGGTCCGCCGGGCTGCCCGTCGCCAGAACCCGCCCCGCGTGCATCAATGAAATCCGGTCGCAGCGCGCAGCTTCATTCATGAAGTGCGTCGATACGAATATCGTGACACCATGCCGGCGGGACAGATCGCCCAGCAGCGCCCAGAACTGATCCCGTGCGAGCGGATCCACGCCCGAGGTCGGCTCATCCAGGATCAGCAGGTCTGGTTCGTGCACCACGGCGACGGCGAGTGACAGCCGCTGGCGAATCCCCAGTGGCAGCGCCGCGGCACGGGTGTAGCGGTGGTCACCCAGCGAGAAAGCCTCGATCAATCCCGCGATCCGACGTTCCGCCCGCGCTGGGGGAATGTGGTAAAGCCGAGCGTGGAGAAGGAGATTTTGCTGGACGGTGAGTTCGGTATAGAGGGAGAATGATTGCGACATGTAGCCGACGCGATAGCGCAGCGCCATGTCCGTGGCGTCGATCGGCTTGCCGAACAGCGTCGCATCGCCGGCGGTAGCGGGCAGCAGGCCGGTCAGCATCTTCATGGTCGTTGTCTTGCCGCAGCCGTTGGAGCCGAGGAAGCCGAAGATCTCGCCCTGCTCGATGCTGAAGCTGACCTTATCGACAGCGACGAAGTCGCCGAAGCGCCGGGTCAGGCTGTTGGCTACGATGGCGGGCTCACCGTTGTCGTCCTGTCGGGGCGGAATGTCCAGGCGAACGCGCCCGGCCCGAACCGCCTCCGGCAGCAGGGCGATGAAGCTTTCCTCCAGAGTCTCGCAGCCGGTTTGCTGCCTGATTTCGGCCGGGCTGCCGACGGCCAGAACCGTGCCGTCATGCATTGCCACCAGCCGTCCAAACCGCTCCGCCTCCTCCATATACGCGGTTGCGACGATCACGCTCATGTTCGGTCGTTCTGCCCGCAACCGGTCCACCAGTTCCCAGAACTGACGGCGGGACAGCGGATCGACCCCGGTGGTCGGTTCATCCAGGATCAGCAGGTCCGGGTCGTGCACCAGGGCGCAGCACAGGCCCAGCTTTTGCCGCATGCCGCCGGACAGGTTGCGTGCGGCGCGTTTGACGAACGGGGCCAGCCCGGTTGCTTCCAGCAACTCATCCATGCGCTGTCGCCGCTCCGCCGCGCTTTGCTCGAACAGGCTGGCAAAGAAGGAGATGTTCTCGCCCACGGTCAGGTCCGGGTAGAGATTTCGGCCAAGGCCCTGCGGCATGTAGGCGATGCGCAGACACACCAGGCTGCGATGCCGGGCATTTGCCAAGTCGCCGCCAAGCACGGTGACCCGTCCCTGCTGAATGCGTTTGGCCCCGGCCAGGATGCCCAGCAACGTGGATTTGCCGACACCGTCCGGTCCGATCAGCCCCACCAGGCCGCCGCGCCATAACGTCAGCCCGACGCCGCGCAAAGCGGTTCGCCCG
>DAICYU010000569.1 GCA_027311485.1 Acetobacteraceae bacterium | reverse complement strand
GGTCCCCGGAGGGGTGGGCGGCGACGTTGATGCATGAGCTTGGTCATTGGTCGGGCCATCCGTCGCGACTGAATCGGAATCTTAGCGGCTGATTCGGCACTCAAGCCTACGCCATGGAGTAACTACGCGCCGAACTTGCAAGCGCCTTTATCGGGTCGGAACTCGGAATTCCGGCAACGGTCGAACACCATGCTAGCTATATCGAATCCTGGGTGGTCGTTCTGCGGAAGGATAATCGCGAAGTTTTCCGGGCAGCAGCGGACGCGCAGCGTATCGCCGATCACATGCTGAGCTTTCACCCATTATACGCCGCTCGGTTGGCGGCTGAGAAAGCTGCTGACTGCGAAAAGTCGATGGCCCAGGGCGCGGTGTCGGCGGCCCCCGACAGTGCGATGCCCGCCCATATTCGCCGCACTCTCTGCCGGACGGGGCGCAGCATAGAAAACCGGGATTCGCATGCAACGGTGGATGAACCAACTCCGGTCTTCCGGCCACGCTGACAGGGGATTGCCATGAACGACGGACAAGCCATGCTGAACGAGATCCAACAGGCTCTCCGCGAGCGCGAACAGCAGGCCGTTCAAGGCCTCATCGATCTCCACGGCGGCACGGACGGCTGGTTCGCCGAGTGCCGTGCCCGGCGGAGGGTAGACCCGGATTTTCGGCTCGCCCTGGTTATCGTCCGCATCCTTCATCGCGGTGGCACAGGTGAAACACTCCGGTTGCTGCCAGGAGAGCGGAGACACTTTGATGCTGATCCAGCCGTGTCAAAATATTGGATGTCAGTGGCAACATCCGGAACTGATGGTTGGCGAGAGGAACGGGCGCGGGTCCGCGAGGTTGGACGCGTGGCCGCAGCCTCGCCTGATTCCACCGATCGACTGCTCATGCTTGATGTTTGGGCCGTTCGCTCCCTGATGCAAACCTACAGGGCGTGGGGGCAGATGCTGATCGACGACGCAGTGCACACCGGCAACAATCGCGATTGACCGTCGTTGCCCTAGGAACGCGCCACCGCTGGCCGGGGACCTTTAGTGGCTTGACGGGCTTTATATTGCCCCGGCAAGCTTGGATTTGTATTTTTCCACCTACGACAAGGGCTAGCCTGCGAAGGTCACCGCATCTCAGGCTCTTTGATTTGCTCTAGCAACTCATTGGTTCGTTGGCTGATCGTTTTCGCGCACCGCCGGTTCCACGTGTTCGCGTGGGAGTGCAATTCCGTCGATACGCCCACACGACGCAATACCGATAACGGCGTGCGGCCCTTTGTTGCTCTGTCATTAGTCACTATCCTGCAAAACGTTGTTGAGCGCGGAGCTTAGTGCGCCTTTGGCGGCTTCGCGATCGCCGTCATAGTCGTGCGTCGCCAGAACAAAGATGTCGCGCATCAACGCCTGCCATGCTGCGTCGGGATTCCCGTCGCCGTTGGGAGTCATCGCTCGGACAGCATCGAAGTGTGTATCAATCAAATTGCGGGCAGCAGCCTGTGCTGCTCGCCTGCAAAAACGGGCATTGGTCGCCAACGTAACAACGGTGTTCGTCATGGTGCCCTCATTCGCCTTGTTAATATTCGAGCATACTTCACCGCAATGATTGAGCGGCGTGTTGGGCCTCGTGGACTTCAGCGGCGAGTTGGAGTTGGTCCTAACTAAGGGATCATCCCGCTGGCAAGGTCTGGTCCGACATCGAGACGAATGGTTATCGGGCCAGTCCGCTGTTTCATATCGCCGAACTGACCCGGCGCATCGGCATCGTCGATCGCTGGCCGGTGTTCTGTGAGACCTTCACGCAATGGGTCATCGAGGACCGCTTCCCCCTGGGCCGTCCCGCCTGGGATGAGGTCGGCGCCCAGTTCGTCAGCGACGTCGCGCCGTATGAGTTCATGAAGCTCCGTCTGCTGAACGGCAGCCACCTGGCCGTGGCGGGGTTGGGCCGTCTTGCCGGCTATGTAACGATTGACGAGTCGATGGCCGATCCGCTGATCAGCCGCTACATGACGGCGCTGATGGAGCGGGAAACCGGCCCGACCCTGCCGGAGGTGCCCGGCATCGACCTTGCGGAATACAAGGCCACGCTTGTCGAGCGCTTCGCCAATCCCGCGATCAAGGACACGGTCGAGCGGGTGAACACCGACGCGCCGCTGAACATCCTGGTGGACCCGATTCGCGACCGGCTGCGCGCCGGGGGATCGATCGAACTGCTGGCATTGGCACTGGCCGCATGGCTGCGCCGGGTGCGCGGTGAGGATGAGCAGGGCCAGTCGATCACCGTCCATCATCCGTTGGCCGACCAGTTGCGGGCGAAAGCGATTGAGGGCGGTGCCGATCCGCGGCCGTTGCTGGGGTTGCAGGCACTGTTTGGTGAAACTGGCGCCGATCCCCGGCTTATCGAACCGACCGGCCGGTGGCTTGCTTTGCTTTATGGCAAAGGCAGCAAGGCGACTCTGGCAGAAGCAGCACAATCGCTACGATTTTAATAAACGAACGCAACCAAACCGATGCAGGGGAGTTGACGCCGCGACAGCTTCGGTGAACCGTGACCACAGAGCCGCAAGGCCATCCGGACGACAGGGAGGATCGTATCATAGCCGTTAACATCCGGGGCAGCCTGCGCGCTGCCGTTGCCGCCACAATGGTCTTTGCCGCAGTTGGTGGTGTTGCCCGTGCGGACTCCACCATCACCATCGCCACGGTCAACAACGGCGACATGGTGGTGATGCAGAAGCTGTCCTCGGTCTTCGAGAAACAGCACCCCGATATTCACCTGCGCTGGGTGGTGCTGGAGGAAAACGTGCTGCGGCAGCGCGTCACCACCGACATCGCGACGAAAGCAGGGCAGTTCGATATTTTGACGATCGGCAACTATGAAGTGCCGATCTGGGCCAAGCAGGGCTGGCTGGTGCCGATGGACAACCTGCCGGCATCGTATGACGTGGACGATCTGCTGAAGCCGGTGCGCGAGGGCCTGACCTATAACGGCAAGATCTACGGCCTGCCGTTCTATGGTGAGAGTGCGATGACCTATTATCGCACCGATCTGTTCCAGAAGGCCGGCATCAAGATGCCGGAC
>DAICYU010000568.1 GCA_027311485.1 Acetobacteraceae bacterium | reverse complement strand
AGCGCCACCGTCGCCTTGTATAGGGCCGCCCGGCGCGGTGCGGTTTCCTCCAGGTCGGCGGCATTCTCGCTGTTGCCGCAGAAATAATGCTGGATTTCCAGTTCGCCCTGCGGCGGCTCCACCGGCTCGCACAGCGCTGCCAGGGCTTCTAGCGCGGTATCCAGCCGTTCGCGGCCCTTGGCCACGCGATCCTGCATCAGCACCTCGGGGTCGGCGCCGCCAGCCGAGTGGTCCAGTTCCGACGTATAGACCGAAATCGCCTTCTCGACCTTTTTGAACAGGTCCTTGTAATCGACGATATAGCCGAACTGCTTGTCGTCGCCATCCAGTCGGTTGGTGCGGCAGATCGCCTGGAACAGACCGTGATCCTGCATCGACTTGTCGATATACAGATAGGTGCAGGGCGGCGCGTCGAAGCCCGTCAGCAGCTTGTCCACCACCACCAGAAGCTTCATCGCTGCCGGTTCCTCGATGAACTGTTTCTTGGCCGCTTCCTCATAGGTCTCAGTCTTGGTCATGCCGGGGGCGGCTACGACGTATTTCAGCAATTCGGTGTAGGTGTTGTAGATGAACTGTTTGTCGGTTTCGGTATTGGCGCCGGTTTCCTCCAGCGTGATGTGCGCGACCATCGGGTTATACGACGTCACGACAGCGCATTTGCCCTTGAACGGGCCGCCTTGCAGCATGGCGAAATACCGGCAAGCCTCAAAGATACTCGACGCGACCAAAATCGCATTGCCCCGCCCGTTATTCAGCCGTGGGCGCCTGGTGAAATCGTAGATGATGTCCGCCACCACCCGGCCCATGCGTGACCGGGAACTGAGCACGGTCTGCATCGTGCCCCATTGCGCCCGCAGTTCCGCCTTCTGCCACTCGTTCAGATCTGCCGTTTTGGATTCAAACCAACCGTCGATCTTTTCCTGTGAACCGAGCGTCTGGTCGATGTCGCGGGCTTCGTAGACCAGATCGAGCACGACCTCATCCTCCACCGCCTCGCTGAATTAGTAGGTATGGATGTAGCCGCCGAACACCTCCAGGCTGGTCTGCTTGTCCTTCTTCAGCAGCGGCGTGCCGGTGAAGCCGATGAACACCGCGTTCGGCATCATCGCCTTCATCACCCGGTGCAGCTTGCCGCTTTGCGTCCGGTGGCATTCGTCCACGAACACGAACACCTCCCCCACCGTTGCGCTCGGCTTGGCCTCCATGTCCTTCACGAACGCATCGAAATCGTCCATGTCGCGCCGGCCGAATTTGTGCACCAGCGAGCATAACAGGCGCGGCGTCGCTTGGCCGAGCTGCGTCATCAGGTCGCGTCCGCTCCTGGCGCGTTCTATTTTCTGCCCGGCGGCGGCAAACACGCGTTCAATCTGCTTATCGAGTTCGTCGCGGTCTGTGATGATGGCGACGCGGGCGTTCGCGTTGTTCTCCAGTATCCACTTCGCCAGCAGCACCATGACGATGCTTTTGCCGCTGCCTTGGGTGTGCCAGATGATGCCGCCCTTGCGCTCGGCCACGTGGCGCTGGGCGGCCTTGATGCCGAAATACTGGTGCACGCGGGGTAGTTTCTTCTGGCCGCCATCGAACAGCACGAAATCGCGCATCAACTCAATCAGCCGGTCCTTGCGGCAGATTTTCCCGAGATATTTGTCCAGCTTGAAACCATCGTTGTCGGCTTCATCCTCCTTCCATTGCAGGAAGTATTTTTCCTCGGTGCCGATGGTGCCGTAGCGCAACCCCTCGGAGTCGTTGCCGGCCAGCACGAACTGCACGGTGCTGAAGAACCAGGCGTTGAATTCGGGCTTCTGGTTGGACAGGTTCTGGCGGATGCCGTCGCCGATGCTCTTGCGGCTGTTCTTCAGTTCCAGCACGCCGATGGCGATGCCGTTGACATACAGCACAAGGTCGGGGCGGCGTTCGTGGCCGCCTTTCAGGGTGACTTCCTGGGCGATGGCGAAGTCGTTGTTGTCTGGGTGGGTCCAGTCGATCAGCGGAACCGGGATCTCGTTCTCGCTGGCCGACAGTTTCACACCGACGCCGTAGCGGAGCAGTCCATAGACCGCCTGGTTGTTGGCGTAGAGCGTGCGGCTGGGGTTGCTGGCCTCGGTGCGCAGCTTGTGCAGGACGGCGATGACCTGGGCATGGCTATGTCCGCGCTTCTTCAGCCAGGTTTCCAGCAGATCGCCCTCGATGCAGTTATTGCCGGGGCGGTCGGACCAGTCGTCGAGGTAGCGGTAGCCGAGCGTGTCATGGAACATGGCGATGACGCGCTTCTGGGTGGCGCTTTCGGGTTGGCCGATCTGGGTCATGGACGCATCCCTTGGATCGGCGATCGTCGCGCCGTTCGGATTGACTTGATTATTTTTCGTGATACATCAAATACGTTGACATCGCCTTCGATCCGGCCAAGCGCGCCATCACATTGCAACAGCGTGGGCTGGATTTCGCCGACGCCGGGTTGGTATTCGCGGGCCGGACGATCACTGTTCAGGATCGCCGCCGCGATTACGGGGAAGATCGCTTTATTACCGCCGGACACCTCGGCCAGAGGTGCGTGGTTCTGGTCTGGACACCGCGCGACGGCGCCCGTCGCATTATCTCTATGAGGTTTGCCCATGCCGAGGAAGAACAGCGTTGGTTCGACTGACTGGTCCGACCCGGATGACGCGCCCGAACTGACCGCCGATATGCTGGACAACGCCGAGGTGTTCGACGGCGACCGCTTCGTCCGGCGCGGACGCGGGCGGCCGAAAGCCGATACGGTGAAGGAACAGATCAGCGTGCGGCTGGACCCCGACGTGATCGCGAAACTGCGGGAGGCCGGGCCAGGGTGGCAGTCACGCCTCAACGACTTGCTCCGGGCTGCGCTCGGGTTGCCGGAAGCGGGGAAGCACGCGGCGTGACGGCGTGGTGGTGCGCGAGGTCATACGAGGCGAATCCGGCCGGTCAGCAGCTCCTGCATCATGCCTTGTTTGATGGCGCGGGCTTTGGTGAGTTTAGCTTTGAGGGCGGTGATCTCGGCGTCCATGTCTGAAATGACGGTGGCAATGGCGTCCTGTTCCCTCACGGTCGGAGGCAAGAAGACAAGCTTGTT
>DAICYU010000567.1 GCA_027311485.1 Acetobacteraceae bacterium | reverse complement strand
TCAACCTTGGCTTTCACAAAGATGCCGTGCGGCTTGAGACGAGCCGCATTGGAGGATGCGAGAAGCCCGGCGCGCTCATAGCCGCGACGTTGACCACGGAGCCAGTGTCTAGCCTTGTCCAGGTCGCGGGTAACGAGTAGGGGATAATTCGCCAACTGGTCTTTGATCGAAGCCGCAGCCGCCGCATCACCGTCAATAACCTGCCCAACAAAATCAGACAGACGTTCCGCGCGGAAGGACCGGACCGACGTTGTAAGATGCAACTCTGAAGCCAGTATCTTGCTTTTTATGACACACGTGTGGGTAAGGGTCTGCGGCAAATAGACCTTCCAATGAAGGAACGACCTTTCGAGACTGCGTAGCCACTCCTCGATTCCTGCTTCGCCCGTATTGATCTCTTGGCCGCCACCGACAAGGCATATAATGGCACACCAATCGTCATGGCGGTCCATCACGTTGAGAAGAAATTCCGACTCGGACATTGAAAATCCGATCAGTCCTTTCTTCTGTTGCATAAACCTTGACGTTTGCTCGACGTCCCACGCTCTCTGTGCCTCATCGAAGATTGCAACCTTTTCGGTCGGCGCCGTGGCAGCCGTGATGGCATCATCGCGAAAATGATGGATATTCTGAATGAATGCAGCTGCGCGGCGATCCTCTGCTGTTCTGGAGGTCGTGCCACCGGCTTCGCGTGCTTTGGCAACGGCGTCGAGAGCAAGCGCCTCACGCAAGACTTCGACAAGCGGCCCGTTGCCTGAAAGGAACACGGCATGCTCGTCGGTGTGGGCGCGCTGCCGAGCGGTGGCGAGATTAAGGCCTGCGAGGGTCTTACCAGAGCCGGGGACGCCAGTGATAAAGCAAATAATCTTCTGCCGGCGGCTCTTCGCGGCTTCAATGGCCTTCGCAACGTAGTCTGCAGTACGGGTCAAATTCTCCGCACCGGCTTCTGAGCGCGAAATCTCCTCGACGTCATGCCCACGGTACAGAGCTTGGGCCGCCTCCACGATGGTCGGCGTCGCACGGTACCGGCCCGCCACCCATGCCAGCGGGTCCAAGCTGGGTGCATCCAAAGCTGCTACGATATGATGAATAGTGATAGCCAGCTGCGCCGGACTGGCATTTAGCGGCTTTGCTAGCCCGTCGCGGTCCCAGTAGGGATCCTGCTCGACCGGATGATCCGCTTTAGTTGCCACCAGAATTGGCACGATCGGCCGAGCATGGCTCGTGTCATGGAAATGCTTGAGGTCCAAGCCATAACCATAGACTTGTTCCAATCCTGAGCGATCGAAATAACGTGCGCCAACTTTATATTCGACGACAAATATCACACCGCCGAAGATGACGATCAGGTCAACACGCCGCCCCATCCGCGGGATCAGGAACTCCATAAAAAAATGGGCACCAGGAAGCACCGCCGCGAGTTCACGCAGATGCCCGATCTGGTATTGCCAGGCCCCAACCTGCGCTGGCTCGATTGCAAAAGGCAGCTTTTGCGCAAGGAGACCAAAAAGGTGGCTATCACTTGAAGCGGGAACGTCAGCGGCATTGATAGACAGATAGGCGCGGTCCATTGCCTGCTTTCAGCCGGGTAAAGTTATGGTTTCGGGACGTCTGCCCCGGCTCGCCCGTGGATCACAAACAGACTCAGCCCCGCAACAACACCAAGCACTCACTCGGTATCTGTCATCGAAATCCACCCTAAAACACCCCCGCCGCCAGCCCGGCCGCCAGCGTCGCACCCACCGTGCGGCAGCGTTCCAGATCCGCTTCCCCGATCGTCTTGGGCGCCAGGATCGCCTCCGCCGTCTGCGCCCCGGTGCAAACGATCACTGGCTCCATCACCGCCCGCAGCCGCCAGCCGGTGGCAATCCGGATGATCTGCCGCAGCGCGTTCTGCCCGTCACTCCCGGCACAGATCATCGCCACGTAAGGACGCCCGTTGATACGATCCAGAACGGGATAGTAACAACGATCGAAGAAGTCCTTCATCACCCCGGACAGCGCCGCCAGATTTTCCGGCGCGGCGAAAACATAACCGCTCGCGGTCAGCACATCCCCCGCGCCAGCCTCATGCGCCGCCAGCAGCCGCACCGAAACCTCCCGATCCGCCCGCGCCGCCTCGGCGCACGCCTCAGCCATCCGCCGCGCGCCGCCAGTGCGGGAGTGAAAAACGATCAGCAGGGTCTTAACCACGCATAACACCCTGCCCGATCGCCGGCCGGCGTGGGCGGCGCGCTACAGCACCGCCTCCGCCACCACCCGCAGCACATCGATGCTGCTGCCCTTCAGCACCATCGTGCCCACATGCCCCGCCTTCGCAACATCCTTCCACGCCGCCAGCCGGTCACGGATCCGCTCAGCCGGCCCGCACAGCGAAATCGCGTCGATCAGCTTGTCCGGCACCGCCGCCGCGGCCTCATTCTTCTTGCCGTCCAGGTACAGGTCCTGGATCACCTTCGCCTCGGCCTCGAACCCCATTTTGGAGACCATGTCGTTATAGAAATTCTTCGACCGCGCCCCCATGCCGCCGATATACAACGCCAACTCCGGCCGGATCGCGTCGCGGCACGCCGCCACGTCCGGCCCCATCGTCGCGCGCACAAACGGCGCCGTATCGAACCCCTCCATCGTCTTGCCGACCTTGCGCCGCCCTTCCAGCGTCGGCCCCGTCACCACATCGGGCGCATCGGGGGAAAAGAAGATCGGCAAGTTGCCATCCGCCACCTCGCCCGCCATCCGCAGCCCCGCCGGCGTGATGGAGGCGGTGTAGAACTTCACGTCCGGGTTGCCGTGCGCAATGCTGCGCAGCGGCCGTCCCAGCCCGGTCGCATCCGGCCCGTCATATGGGATGGAGTACTGGTCCCCATGGAATTCCAGCGGCTTTTCCCGCGCCAGCACCTGCTTGATGATGGCGATGTATTCCTTCGTCCGCTGGATCGGCTTGCCGAACTTCACGCCGTGCCAGCCTTCCACCACCTGCGGCCCCGATGGCCCGACGCCGCACAGGAACCGGTTGCCGGACAGCGCCTGCAAGGACAGCACCGTCATCGCCGCGCAGGCCGGCGTGCGCGCCTGCATCTGCATGATGCCCGTCCCGGCC
>DAICYU010000566.1 GCA_027311485.1 Acetobacteraceae bacterium | reverse complement strand
GCCACGGGTATGCGGCTATCTGCTGAAAGGCGCCTGCAACGGCCTGGCCTGGCAAACCGTCCTGGCGATCCGCGCCGCGGCGACGATGCAACCGATTGTAATACCGCCCATCACAGCCGGACCAGGACGAAACTACATGGCGCGTAACGACCGCGACCACCGCGGTTCCCTGCTCCGCCGCCTTCTCACCGAAGTGCTCGGCCGCCCAGGCGCTGCTTCAGCAGCAGACCGATGACGGCCGGACTGCGCACCAGATAGCGCCGACCGAGACGCGCAGGCTCATTAATCAGGCGGAATAGCCATTCCAGGCACAGATGTTGCAAAAACCCGGGCGCCCGACGCCTTGCTCCGGCCAGGAACTCCAAGCTGGCGCCGATACACAGCCCGGTGCCGGTGACGTTCCCCGCCGCAGCCAGGGCGGCCGCCAGGTATTCCTGCCGCGGGGAGCCAACCGCGAGAAACACGAAGCGGGACGGATGCGCGCGCACGAACGCCACTGCCTGGGCCATCGCCGCCGGATCGGCATCGAACCCCATCGGCGGCACGTGGTGCGCGGGCGGGAGCAGATTGTAGCGGGCCACAAGGGCTGGCAGGAACGCCGCGGACAGGCCAATGATCGTCACGCGCTCCCCCGGCGGAATGCAGTGCGCCAGCAGGTAGGCGGTCAGGTCGCTGCCGGTGACGACAGGCGGTGCTGCCAGCCCCAGCAGGCGCGCAAGGCAGGCGACCACCCTGGAATCCAGCAGGCACATTGATGCCTGCTGATAGATCGCCCGCAGCTTCGGATCGCAAGCCATGCGGACCAGATGGTCCGCGTTGGGGGTCACGACGTAGCCAAAACCAGCCGTAGCCGGCCGGTCCGCGATCCGCGACGCCGCCCGCGCCAGCGCCACGCCGTCGAACTCCAGCCCCAGCAGCGAGATACTCACAGGCCGAGACGCAGCGTGATCAGGCCGATGCCACGGCTGTAGCCGCCGATCAGGCCATACGCCGGGTTGTTGGTGCCATGCAGGTCCGTCTGGTCGTAGGTTGCGGACAGGCGTACCGACCGGTTCAGCACCCAGGTCATGCCCAGACCGGCAACAGTCCCGCTCTGATACCCGCCCTGGAAGAAGTCAGCCCGTTGCAGCCCCACCGAGGCATGCAGCAGCAGGTCCCGCAGATACTCGTGATCGATGGTCAGACGCGCGGTGGTGAGCATCAGGCCGGAAACACCTTCCTGCTCGGCGTCCGTGCTTTCCCGGGTCATGGTGGCATTCAGCGTCGTCAGGCCTGTGGGCATCCAACTGACCGCCGCGTCGGCGATCATGTTGTTTTGCCGAGCGTAGAGCGGACTTTGGAAGCTGCGGGTTTCGCCACCGATCAGCAGGCGCCAATGCCAGATCGCGTCATCGTCATAGTCCAACCCGGCGAGCATCTGGTTGCCGAGGGAATTCGCGGTGGGCACGCCGGGTGGCGTGTGCGTGTAGTCCTGCCCGAAGGCGCGAACGATGAACAGCAGGTTGCGCAGCGGCGCCCATTCGTACCGCAGCGTGACGTCTCCCTGAAGGGTGACCCGGTCACGGTAAGCCTGCGTCGCGGGCACGCCCATGATCGTGGTCGCATCGTACACCCAGTTGGTCGCGCGGAGTCCCGGCGTGATGGTCCAACGTCCGGTGGTTGCTGCGTAGGATGCGGAGAGATTATCGGCGGTGAAGCCGATCGGACTGTCCGTTGCGAGCGTTCCGACCTCGCCCCGGTCTTCATGTTGTGCGACATGGGCGACCGCGAGCGTGAGGCTGTCCTGGCCGATATCGACCCGCCCGCCGAGTTCGACACGTCCATCGGTGCGGCTTTGCGCCGGCAGCGCCAGAAAGCGCGTATCCAGCACGGACAGCGATGCGCCGAAGGCGTCGCGGGTCCAGTCCGAACCGACGACCAGCGACGGGTTGGTAAGGATTTCCCAACTGCCGCGCCGGTATGGCCCGGGCAACGCATTACTGGTGTAGCCAACACTCTGGTCGAGTGTCGGCCAAAGCTGGAACGTGCCGGCGCGCAGGCCGGATGGGTCCTGCCCGGGATGCAGGCGCGACAGCACCGTGACGCCATCCTGGGTATCGTATCCCGGGACGTCACCTGGCAGCAGTGATGACAGCAGGTCGGCCGAGGCCGGCAACCCGGGACTGACAGACAGCCCGACTGCCGCGATAATCGTCCAGGTCCAGCGGGCCGCGACGTGCATGCGGCCGAGTATTGGCCGCAAATCCCTAATTTTGGGTTAATGCCGTCGCCCGGTGCCGGGGGCAGTGGCGGACGAAGATCCGGCTACTTGGCCGCCATAGCCTTCTGCTCCGGCATGTCGGTTTCCCAGCCGCCGCCCAATGCCTTGTACAGGGCGACAAGGTTCGACGATACTGTCGTCGTGCTGGAGGCAAGCTGGTCCTGGGTCGCCAACAGGCTGCGCTGTGCATCCAGGACTTGCAGGAAGTCCGCGACACCCTGCTGGTACCGGCTCTGCGCCAGGACCAGGGCCTTGCGGTTTTCGGCGACGGCCTGGATCAATTCATCGCGGCGCGTCTGCTCCGCCTTGTAGGCGGTCAGCGCGTTGTCCACGTCGTGCCAGGCCTGCAGCACCGTTTTCTGGTAGTTGATAGCTGCTTCCTGCTGCTGCGCCTCGGTCAGATGCAACTGGCCCCGCAGCTGCCCGCCCTGGAAGATCGGGATCGTCAGCCCCGGCCCCATCGCATACTGCTTTGAAGCCAGATCGAAGGCGTGCTGGAACGACAACGACTGCAGCCCGAAGCTGCCGGTCAGGGTCAACTGCGGGTAAAAGCTCGCCTCCGCGACACCGATATTCGCAGTGGCGGCATGCAGTTGCGCTTCGGCCTGGCGAATATCCGGGCGACGGCGGGCGAGTTCAGAGGGAACGCCGACCGGGACACGTGGTGGAACCGGAGGAATGGGTTTCGGGGTCGCCAGTTCCGCCCGCAGGGCGTTCGGGGGCTGGCCCAGCAGCAGGCTCATCGCGTTGATCGTCTCCGCTTCCTGCTGCTCCAGCGACGGTATTTGCGCCAGTGTCGACCGCAACTGCGCCGAGGCGTTGGCAACGTCCAGATCGGTGGTG
>DAICYU010000565.1 GCA_027311485.1 Acetobacteraceae bacterium | reverse complement strand
CAGGTAGATGCCGTTAAGGTAGTAGCGGGTTTCCTCGGTGCTGATGGCAAAGCGCGTGCGATCGATCAGGGATCGCAGCACCTGCGCGCCCAGGCTGAACTTATGGGGCAGGCTGCCGGCGGTCATGGACGGAAAATCCTCAACCGGCAGGACCATCAGCTTGGTGTCGTATCGCCCGGCCCGCAGCGCCAGTTGGGCGTCACCGCCCGGATGGTCGAGCTCAACCTCGGCGCTGTCGGGCAGCTTGCGTACGATCTCGTACAGCGTGGCAGCTGGTGCGGTGCAGGCGCCGTTGCGGGTCGTCGTCGCTGGCACATCCTCGACGATCGCGATCTCCATGTCCGTGGCGGTCAGCGTCAGCTTACCGTCCCGCACAGCGATCATGACGTTCGCCAGGATCGGGATGGTGTTGCGCCGTTCGACAACACTCTGCACATGGGCCAGCGCCTTCAGCAGTGTGGCGCGGTCGGCCTTAAGTTTCATGGTCAGTTTCCTACTCGGGTCCGGCCGCTGGAACCCGCACCAGCGGGTCGCGAATGCGAGTCGCAATATCAAGTTTAGCAATTCACGAGAAGGTCCGCCAAGGACCGTCATGCGGGTGACAGGCGCTTCTAGCGCACTTTTCCCCGCAGTTTAAGGGGCCGGCCGAGCGGCGAGCAGAGGCCCGAGAACGTCTTCAACGCCGGTGATCAGGATTTGGACGCCAATACACAGGAGCAGGAACGCTGCGAGGCGGGTGACAGTACGGCTGCCGGTCGGCCCCATGAGGACTGTCAGGCGATCCGCGGAGCGATAGAGCGCCCAGGTCAGCACCGCGAGGGCGGCGGCCGCGGCGGTCATGCCCAGAAAGAACCACCCCAGGCCGGCAAAGAGGCGGGGATGCCCGGCGCCCAGGGCGACGGCAACCGCAATCGTCCCGGGGCCTGTGGTGATCGGAATGGTCAAGGGGAACAGCGCGATATCGTCCGACACAACCGGTGTGCCGGCCTGTTCCTGCTTCTGAGCCTCTCGCTTCTCCGGTGCGTTCAGCAGGCCCCAGGCGGTCATGGCGACGACAAGACCGCCGGCAACGCGCAAAGCGGCGAGCGTAATGCCGAAAAAGGCCAGCACGTAGGACCCGGCCCAAAGTGCCACCATCATCACGATCAACGCATAGAAGCCGACCAGGCGTGCAAGGTGCGCGCGGTCGCGCGTTGACCGCCCGGCGGTGACCTGATGGAAGATCAGGGCACCGCTGAGCGGGTTCACGATCGAGAACAGGGCCGGAAAGCCAAGCAGAAAGGCGTCGATAGCCTGTTTCATCAGCCAAGCGGCGGCCGCTTGTCAGCCCAGGGCTGAATCGCCTCGAACGCCGCCGCAGCCTGCAGCACACCCAGGTCGTCGAAGCGTTTCCCGACGATCTGCAGACCCACCGGCAAGCCCGCATCCGTAAACCCGCAGGGCACACTCGCCGCCGGGTTCCAGGACATGTTGAACGGATAGGAGAACTCGGCCCAGCTCACCCAATCCCAGTCATGCTGCGGCCAATGGTCCGGCATCAGCTTCTCGGCCGGAAAGGCCGCGACAGACACCGATGGAGTCAGCAGGAAGTCCCACCCCTCAAACCAGCGGTGGATGTCGGCGATGTAGGGCATCTTGCGCTCCCGCGCCGCCTGGTAGTCGGCGACCGAGATGTTTTTGGAATCCCGCATGCATGCGACCAGTCCGGGGTCCATGCGATCCGCCCATTCCGCCAGATACGGTTGCAGCTTCATCTGGTGGGCGGACCAGAAGAAGCGGATCAACTCGGGCCCCGGTTTGGCCCAGGGGGTGGGCACTTCCTCGACCACCGCGCCGAGCTCGGTGAAGCGTTCGGCGGCCTTCTTCACCAGGGCGGCGACATCGGGGTCAACGCGCGCATGGCCGAGGTCGGGGCTATAGGCGACCCGCTTGCCCTTGACCCCTTCATTCAGCCGCGTCGTATATGATGCAGGCCCAGCTTCCAGGCTGGTGTAGTCCAGCGGGTGCGGGCCAGCCATCACCTCCAGCATCAATGCGGCGTCGGCGACGGTGCGGGTCATCGGCCCGACATGGGAGGTCAGGTCGTTGGTGCTGACCGGATAGTTCGGCACCCGGCCAAAGCTGGGCTTCAGCCCGAAGATGCCGCAGAAATGGGCCGGCATGCGGATCGACCCAGCGCCATCGCTGCCCTGGTGCAACGGCCCGTATCCGGCGGCAGCGGCGGCGCCGGCGCCGGCGGATGAGGCACCGGCGTTATAGCCATGCTTCCAGGGATTGTGCGTAATGCCGGTCAGCGGGCTGCGGGAAACGCCGGTCCAGCCGAACTCCGACGTCGTGGTCTTGCCAAGGACGATGGCGCCCTCTTCCCGCAGCCGGGGGATAATGGGCGCGTCCTCCTTCGGCTGGTTGCCTTTGAAGATCAGGCTGCCGCTTTGCGTCGGCATGTCCTTCGTAATCGCCAAATCCTTGATCGTCGCCGGCAATCCGTGCAGCCGGCCGATCCGGTCACCGGACATCAGCTTCGCTTCCGCAGCCCGCGCCGCATCCATCGCCTGCTCGGCCGCAAGGTAGGCAAAGGCGTTCAGTTTCGGCTCCAGCGCCTGGATGCGCCCCAGCAGCGCCTGCATGTATTCCACCGGGGAAAGCCGCTTCGTGCGGATCAGTTCCGCCAGCTTCGTCGCGGGCAGATAGCCCAGGTCTTCCGCATTCATCGTTCGCCCTTTCAGTAAGTCGCCCGGCCGCCCGAGATGTCGAATACCGCGCCGGTGGAAAAGCTGCATTCCTCACTGGCCAGCCAAAGGACGAGCGACGCAACCTCATCGATTTCACCAAAGCGCCCGATGGGGATTTTCGACAGCATCCACTCGACCTGCTGCTGCGTCATCTGTTCGAACAGCGGGGTCTTCACGGCGGCGGGCGTAACGCAGTTGACCCGGATTTGCGTGGCAGCGAGTTCTTTGCCGAGTGATTTCGTCAGCCCGATGACGCCGGCTTTGGAGGCGGAATAGGCCGAGGCGTTCGGATTACCCTCCTTGCCGGCAATTGAGGCGATGTTCACCAGCCGCCCATACCCATTCTTCTGCATGAACGGCACCACCGCTCGGCAGCAGTAA
>DAICYU010000564.1 GCA_027311485.1 Acetobacteraceae bacterium | reverse complement strand
GATCGTGCGGACCAGCGATTCCTCCAGCGCCTGCGCCAGGTTGGCCGTGGTGATCCGTCCGGCCGCCAACTGGTTCGCCCGGTCACTGGCCAGGTACAGAAACACGGCCGCCCACAGCAGCGTAACCGCCGCGGCCGGGGCGACCCATCCGGTAACAACGGAGGGCAGTTTCATCAGACCTTCACGGACGCGCCCAGCATGGCATCCACCGCCGCCGTACCCAGCGGCGGGGCGAACAGGTAGCCTTGCCCGATGCCGGCGCCGAGTTCAGTCAGCCGATGGCAGATCGCCTCATTCTCGATGCCCTCGGCAACGACCTTGAGGTCCATCGACGCCGCAAGCGACAGCACCGCCTTGACGATTTTCGCCGCCTCCGGGTCGTTAATCAGCCCACGGACAAAGCTCTGGTCGATCTTCAGCTCCCCGAACGGCAGGCGCAGCAGTGACAGCAGCGAAGAATGGCCGGTGCCGAAATCATCGACCGAGATGCCGACCCCGTGGATTCGCAGCCGCGTCAGGATATCCGCGGCCGAGATGTAGTCGGCCATCACAGCGCCTTCCGTCACCTCCAGCACCAGACTGCTGGGGGCGACCCCATGCTGCCTCAGGATATCGTCGATTCGCTCCGGCAGGCTGAGGTCGCCCAGGCTGACCGGGGACAGATTGACGGACATGTCCAGCCTTGGGTCGCAGGCCTGCCAGCGGCGAAGCTGGGTCAATGACTGGTTCAGCACATGCAGCGTGATCCGGTCGATCAGTCCGTGACGTTCGGCGAGGGGGATGAACATTTCGGGTCCGATGATCCCCATCGCCGGGCTGTGCCACCGCGCCAGCGCCTCAAACCCGACGATCCGGCGGCCGACGAGGTTGAATTTCGGCTGGAACAGACATTGCACCTCCCCCCGTTCCAGCGCTTCGTCGAGCATGAGCGGCGTCAGGCTGCGGATGGCGCCCTTGGCGGCCCGGGGGACGATGCGTGGCGCCTCCCCGATCATTGTCAGCAACAATTCCAGTTGCAGCGGCTTGCCCAGCGTGCCGGCAACGCGCAGGCCCAGCGCCACCGCGAGGCGGGCTGCAGTCTCCCTGATCCGTTCATCGAAGCCGGACAGGAAGATGATAATAGGGTCGCGGCCGAGCGTCGCAATGTCGCGTAATAATTCGATACCGTCGCGATCGCGCAGTGACAGGTCAAGAACGACAATGGCCGGGTTCCTGGTCTTCAACCAGTCGATCGCTTCTTCCAGCGTCGCCACGCCGTCGGGCGCATATCCCAGCTTTTCCGCGGCCCGACAGACAATCAGTCGCTGAACCACTTCATCATCAACCACCAGTAATGTCGGCGCCGAGCCGACAACGGCCTCATGGACCATCAGAACCTTCCGAGGACTGTGGAGCGGTTATGGCCCCGAAACGGTGAACGCCGGATTAAGCAGAAACACGATCGAATGCAGCAGAATTTAGACGACAGACGTGTTTGCCAATCACGTCCGGTCACGTCAGACTACCGGGCAACGGTCGATGCAAGGCCGTACGAAAGTCCAGGGGGAATTGTCAATGCTGAAATCAGTTTTCCGTGCCGCGCTGGCAACATGCCTGCTTCTAGGCGCATCATCGGTGCGGGGCGCGACCACGTGGGAGTGTTACGTCTACAATCCGGTCGGCAAGCTGCCGTCGGTTGAGGCGGTCAGCCGGATGATCGAGGAGGTCAAGGAAAAGACGCACGGGCAGGTGCAAATAACCATGCACCTGGGCGGCAGCCTGCCGATCAAGGCCGACAATATCACCGCCGCCGTCGCCGACAACGTGATCCAGCTGGGCGATGACGGGTTCGCCACCGGCACCATTCCCATCAGCGGCGTGCTGCGCCTGCCGATGCTGCTGCAAAGCGCCGACGACCTGGCCAAGGCGATGGACATCGTCCGCCCCTATCTGGAAAAGGGTTACGGCAAGCGTGGTGTATTGGTACTCGCACAATACTCGTACCCATTTCAGGTCATCTGGGGCAAAAAAAAGATTACTTCATTGGCTGATATTAAAGGACTGAAACTTCGCGTAACGTCTGTCGAGCAGGGTGAGTTCATCCGTGAATTCGGCGGCGTGCCGCTGACCATGGGATCGCCCGATGTCGCGGCGGCGCTGGATCGCGGCGTGGTCGATGGCGCACTGACCGCCAGCACCGGCGGCGGCCTGGCCTGGCACGACCTGCTGAAATACCGCTACGCCTTCCCGACGTCCTACGTGAACTCCACCTACATCGTGAACAAGGACGCCTTCGACAAGCTGACATCGGAGCAGCAGACAATCCTGAAGGACGCCGCCAAAGAACAGGCCGCCTGGGCGCTGGCGGAAATGAACCGGCAGGAAGGCGAAGTCACCGCCACATTCGGCAAGGACGGCATGGTGCTGACCCAGGCCACCCCGGCGGAAATTGCCGAGGCCACCCAGAAGCTGAAGCCCTACTGGGACACGTGGGCCCGCCGGCACGGCCCGGATGCCGTGGCGGTGCTGGCCAAGATCCGTGCCGCGGTTGGCCGATGAGCGAAGCCGCCTTTGCCGCGGAGGAAGCGGAAGCCCGCTTCCATCCCGCCCCCACGCTGCTGGAAAACCTGTGCATGTGGGTATGTGAGATCGCTATCGTCGTCATGGGCGCGGTGGTGATCCTGGAGATCGTGACACGCAACCTGTTCGGCTTCTCCTACGAGATGTCGGACGAGCTTGGCGGCTACATCATCGTCGGCATTTCGTTTCTCAGCCTGCCAGTGTGCCAGGTGTACCGGTCCTACCACCATGTGCAGTTCATCCAGGCCCGCCTGTCGCCGCGGCTGCAGGCACTGTCACACTTTATATTCGATGTCCTGTCGCTGCTGTTCTGCGTGATCCTGCTGTGGCAGCTGACCCGCTTCGTCATGACGTCCTACCACACCCAGGACGCCGCCCCGACGCTGCTGGCCACGCCGCTGTGGATCCCGCAGTTGTTCATGCCGCTGGGCATCCTGGCCGCCACCATTTCGCTGCTCCGGTCCGCGCTGGGCAACTGGCGCCGCTTCCGCGCCGGCGGGCGCATGAGCGCATGACCCTCGCTTTGCAACTGGCCGGGTCATTCGGGATCTTCCTGTTC
>DAICYU010000563.1 GCA_027311485.1 Acetobacteraceae bacterium | reverse complement strand
CGTAGCCCGCGAACTTCTCCATCAGGTCGAAGATCTGGTCGGCCTTCTCGCCGGTCAGCCCGTCCTTGGCGGCACCCTCGCGGAACTTGGCGCGCTCCTTGGCCATCTCCTCGACTTTCTTCTTGCCCATCGCACGGCGCAGCAGGTCGGCGCCGCCGAGCGAGTAACCGCCGACGATCTGCGCCATCTGCATCACCTGCTCCTGGTAGACCATGATGCCGTAGGTTTCCTCCAGCACCGAGGCCATGCGCGGGTCGGGATAGACCACATCTTCCTTGCCCGCTTTGCGCGCGCAGTAGGTGGGAATGAGGTCCATCGGGCCGGGGCGGTACAGCGCCACCAGGGCGATGATGTCCTCGAAGCGGTCGGGTCTGGCATCCTTCAGCATGCGCTGCATGCCGGAGGATTCGAGCTGGAACACGGCGACGGTTTGCGCCTTCTTCAGCAGCTCGTAGGGCGCCGGGTCGTCCAGCGGGATCCTGCTGATGTCGAGAAAGGGTGCGGGACTCGGGACTCGGGACTCGGGACTCGAAGGAGCACAATCTGGCGAGCCTTTGGCTTCTGGCTTTTCCCCGAGTCCCGCCTTGCGCGCATTGATCGCCTTCACCGCCCAGTCGATGATGGTCAGCGTGCGCAGGCCGAGGAAGTCGAACTTCACCAGGCCAGCCTGCTCGACATGTTTCATCGAGTACTGGGTGACCAGGAAGTCGGATTTCGGGTCCTTGTAGAGCGGCACCAGCTCGATCAGCGGACGATCGCCGATGACGACGCCGGCGGCGTGGGTGGAAGCGTGGCGATACAGGCCCTCGACGCGCAGCGCGATTTCCATCAGGCGGCCAATGCCTTCGTCGGACTGCCGGAGTTCCTGCAGCCGGGGCTCCCCGTCGATCGCCTGCTGCAACGTCACCGGTTTGGCCGGGTTGTTGGGGATCAGTTCGGCAACCTTGTTGACCTGGCCGAAGGGAAGGCCAAGCACCCGGCCGACGTCACGCACCGCGGCGCGGGCCTGCAGCTTGCCGAAGGTGATGATCTGCGCGACGCGGTCGGCGCCGTATTCGTTGCGGACGTAATCGATGACGCGATCGCGGCCCTCCTGGCAGAAGTCGATATCGAAGTCGGGCATCGACACGCGTTCGGGGTTCAGGAACCGCTCGAACAGCAGGTTGAAGCGCATCGGGTCGAGGTCGGTGATCGTCAGCGCCCAGGCGGCGAGCGAGCCTGCGCCGGAGCCGCGGCCCGGGCCGACCGGGATGCCGTGCGCCTTGGACCATTGGATGAAGTCGGCGACGATCAGGAAGTAGCCGGAGAAGCCCATCTTGGCGATGACGCCGAGTTCGTATTCCAGGCGTTGGCGGTAGATTTCGCGGGTGGCTGCGTCGGCGTCCACCGCGTCCATGCGGGCCTGAAGGCCTTCGACGGCCATGGCGCGGACGGTTTCTTCCTCGGTGGCGCCTTCGCGCACCTTGGGGCAGACCGGCAGCAGCGGCTTGCGGGTTTCGGCCATCACGGCGCAGCGGCGTGCGATGGCCAGCGTGTTGTCGCAGGCTTCCGGCAGGTCGGCGAACAGGGTGCGCATGTCCGCCGCTGGCTTGAACCAGTGTTCGGCGGTGACATGGCGGCGATCCCGCTCCGCCAGGGTGCGGCCTTCGGCGATGCACAGCAGGGCGTCGTGCGCTTCGTGCATGCTGGCTTCGGCGAAGTAGCAGTCGTTGGTGGCGACCAGAGGGATGCCGCGTGCGTCGGCCAGGGCGATCAGGCCGGGTTCGATGGCCGATTCGACGGGCAGGCGGTGGCGGTGAAGCTCTTGGACGGTGCGGCCCGGAAAGGCTTCGTGCAGGGCGTCCAACAGGCGTTCGGCTTCCGGCTTCTGGCCCTCGGCCAACAGGCGGCCGATCGGGCCGGTGGTGCCGCCGGTCAGCAGCAGCAGGCCGGCGGCGTTCTCGACGATGGTTTTCAGGGTGAGCTGGGGTTTGGCCGCGGGATCGGTTTCCAGGAAACCGGTGGAGGACAGTCGCTGCAGATTGGCCAGCCCGGTCGGGTCCTGCGCCAGCAGCACGAGCGGATCGGGCGGCAGGCGCGCGTTGTCGAACCGGGTCAGCGCGACCTGGCAGCCGATGATGGGCTGGATGCCCTTGGACGTGGCATACTGGGAAAATTCCAGCGCGCCGAACAGGTTGCCGCTGTCTGTGATGGCCGCGGCGGGCATGTTCGCGGCCTTGGCCAGCGCGGCGATCTTGTCCGGGCGGATGGCGCCTTCCGAGAGGGAGTAGGCGGAATGGGTGCGGAGGTGGACGAAGTCGGCGTGTGGCATGGCGGCAGGATACAGGCAGCGGCCGAGTCCTGTCACACCATCGTTGCCGATACTCCAGCCAACGGCGATGAGACCGACGATGGGATCAGAGCATCGCCACCGCTGTGGGCCGGCCGAGGTCGGATCCGCCATGCCCGTGCCACGGCATGGGACCGTTCCTCATCGGCTGCCCACCGGGACCGCCTGTTCTGGCGGTCCGGCATTTGTGTGGATCAGGGATAGAAAAGTAAATCCGCATGCTGATCAAAGTATGCGGCATGCCTCTATTGCCGGTCGTTGGCCCTTCGGTGCCGGCGTACGCTGCGCGTGGGCGTCGATCCGGCGCCTTATGCTGTATTCGTCATGACGAACATGGTCGCGTTACGTGTTGCCGTCATTGGCTTATTGGAGGATGATGACGGTGGACGGCTCGGGTGTTAGCAACCACGGGCGGGCCAACCGCTCGGGCAGTTCGACGCGCTGGGACGGAAAATAAAGCGATGCATCCGCGCCACCCAATACAGGGAGGTAAGGGGATGTCTGCGAGCAGTTCCGCATTTGGTAGCCTGTCAGACGCTGAGCATGACAGGCATCTGCGCCGAGCGCTGATTGCCAGTACGATTGGTACGACGATTGAGTGGTATGATTTCCTACTTTATGGAACGGTGACGGGCCTGGTCTTCGGCAAGTTGTTCTTTCCGGGATCGGAACCGCTAATCGGCGTGCTGCAGGCCTTTGGTATCTTCTTCATCGGTTTTGTCGGCCGGCCGATCGGTGCGGCGATTTTCGGCCATTACGGCGACCGCATCGGACGCAAGGCGACGCTGATCA
>DAICYU010000562.1 GCA_027311485.1 Acetobacteraceae bacterium | reverse complement strand
TTGTTGCCCACATGCGCGACCGTGGCGATTTCAACCAACGCATCGGGCTTCACCAGGCCGCACTGGATGCAGAACCGCGCCGGCTTCTCACCGGGGAAATACTCGGCATAGACCTTGTTCATCGCGGCGTAGTCGGCCCAGTCGCGGATGAAGATCGAGTTGAAGGTGACGTCCGCCATGGTGCCGCCGGCGGTTTCGATCACCGACTTGATGATATCCAGCACATGCCGCGTCTGCGCCGCCACATCACCGACATGGACGACGTTGTTGTCCTTGTCGAACGGCAGGGTGCCGGAGACATAGACGACGCCATCCGCCATCGTTCCGGGAGAGAACGGGGCGATGGGCGTGCCGGAGCCCGGCGGTATCACGATGGTCTTGGGCATCAATGTCTCCTAAACAGGTTCAGCCTGGCCCACGGCGCCGCAGAAGTCCGCGACGGTGGAGACCCAGCCGAAGAACTTCTCGATGTTGTACAACGCGGCCTGATGAACATAGTCCGGGCCGGCATGGTGCGTGGCGTCTTCCAGGACGACAGAAAAGTATTCCAGGTGGAAGGCATCGCGCAGGGAGGATTCGACACAGACATTCGTTGCGATTCCCGTAAACACAAGCGTACGGATACCACGGGCGCGCAACATGCTGTCGATGTTGGTGTTGAAGAAGCCGCTGTAGCGGGTCTTCGGCACGATCATGTCAGTGGGCTGCGGCGTCAGCGCATCGACGATCGCGTAGTCCCAGGTGCCTTTGGCGAGGAACTGACCGGCGAATTCAGGGCGGGCGCGCATGGTCTTCAGCGCGTTCGACTTGTGCCAGTTGGGGGAGCCGGGCGTGCCAGCCTCCCGATACTCCGCGTCCCAGCCGTTCTGGAAGTAGATCACGGTGATGCCGGCCGCCCGTGCGGCTTCCAGCGCAACCTTGGTGCGCCGGATCGCCGCGGGCGCGCCGGAAATGTCGAAGCCGGCCGTTTCGATGTAGCCGCCAGGGCTGGCATAGGCGTTCTGCATGTCAACGACGATCAATGCCGTCTCACTGGGTTTCAGCCGCAGCGGTTCCGGGCGGGCCGGCAGCGTGATCGCGGGCGAGTCGGACGCGGCGTAACCGGCGGGAATTGTCATCAGGCTGCCTCCTTTTCCAGCACGTGCTGGCGGGATTTCATCAATGGCTGGATGCGGGTACCGAAATCCTCGGTGCCCTTGAGGAAGTCGTCGAAGGTGAGCAACACGCCCTCACACCCCTCGACGGTGTCGATTTCGTCCAGCATGCGGGCAACAGTTTCGTACGATCCGACCAACGTACCCATGTTTATGTTCACGATGCTGGTCGGGTCGGCCATCTGCCGGACGTTGGTATCGCCGCCCGATGCCGTGTCGATCTCCGACTGCTGCACCAGCCAGGCTGTGGCTTCCCGGTCGGTGCCGGCCTTGTACAGCTCCCACTTGGCGCGGGCCGCCGCGTCGGTTTCATCGGCAATGATCATGAACAGCGCGTAGGCCTGGACATTGCGCCCGGTCCAGGCCGTAGCGGCGCGCAGCTTCTGCACCGTCGGCGCGAAGGCGACCGGTGTGTTAACGCCCTTGCCGAAGCAGAAATTGTAGTCGGCATATTCCGCGGTGAATGCCATGCCGGCATCGCTCTGACCGGCGCAGATGATCTTCATGTCAGCCTGCGGGCGCGGGCTCAGCCGGCAATCGTCCATCTGGAAGAAGCGGCCCTTGAAATCGGACCGGCCGGTTTCCCACAGATCCCGCATGATCCGGATGTATTCCGACAGATACTCATATCGGTGCGCGAAGTATTCGTCGCCGGGCCAGATGCCCATCTGCGAGTACTCCGGCTTCTGCCAGCCGGTGATCAGGTTCATGCCGAACCGGCCATTGGAGACTGAATCAATCGTCGCCGCCATGCGCGCCGCGATGGCAGGCGGGATCGCCAGCGTCGGGCAGGTGGCGAAGATCTTGATGCGCGAGGTGACCGCGGCAAGGCCGGACATCAGGGTGAAGGAGTCCAGGTTGTGGTCCCAGAACTCCGTCTTGCCGCCGAAGCCGCGCAGCTTGATCATCGACAGAACGAAATCCAGCCCGTGCCTCTCGGCCGTCAGCGTCACCTGCTTGTTCATCTTGAAGCTCGGCCAGTACTGCGGCGAATTCTCCGAAATCAGCCAGCCGTTGTTGCCGATGGGGATGAACACGCCGATCTTCATGCCTGCCTCGCCGATTGGATTGGTGGCAGGTTACAAGCAAAATTGGCGCCAATCAGCTGAAGCGGGAGAAATCGGCCTTTCGCTTTTCCTTGAACGCCTGAAAGGCCTCGGCTGCCTCCGGGGAGCGCAAGCGGTCGCGGAACTGGACCAATTCCTGGGCAATGCGGCCGGGAACGTCGGGGGCGCCATTCCTGATCAGGTCCTTGGTCTGGCGAACCGCCGCCGGCGGCAGCGCGGCCAGACGCTCGGCCAGGGCGCGGGCAGTCGGCATCAGCGCCTCCGCGCCGACCACCTGATTAACCAGGCCCCAGTGGTGGGCGGTCGCGGCGTCGATCGGCTCCCCCAGCAGCAGCAGGGCGCTGGCGCGCTGGAGACCCACCAGCCGCGGGAACAGCAGGGAGCTTGCGGCCTCGGGCACCAGGCCCAGGCTGGTGAATGGCATGACGAAACGCGCCCCATGGACGGCAAGCACCAGGTCGGCATGCGCCAGCATCGTGGTGCCGACGCCGACAGCCTGGCCGTTCACCGCCGCGATCAGCGGTTTGGCCAGCGTGGACAGCACATCCAGGAACGGCGAGGCGTGGAACGCTTCATCGGCCGTGGCGCGGACCTGGAAGTCGCCGATATCATTGCCGGCGCAGAAGGTATCGCCGGCGCCGGTGATCAGCATGACGCGGACGGCCGGATCACCCTCCCCACGTTTGAACGCGTCGACGATGCCGTCATACATCGCGCGCGTCAGGGCGTTCTTTTTCTCGGGACGGTTGAGCACGATTTCCAGCACCGGGCCGGACTGGGTGACGAGAATGTCGGTCATCAGGGCGTCTCCTCCGTTGGCAGGACGTTTGCGCCGCAACTTACGGGGCGCGGCCCGGCATAGTAAGTATCCGCGACAGTCAACCAGCAGGTCCAGCGACATCCCAT
>DAICYU010000561.1 GCA_027311485.1 Acetobacteraceae bacterium | reverse complement strand
CCCAGGGTGCGAAGTCGATCTACGCCATGGACGACAAGGACCGGGAGCAGAAGATCCGCCGCGCCTTCAAGACCGGCACGAAGGTCGAGGTCAGCCGGTTCAAAGGGCTGGGTGAGATGCCGCCCGCGCAGCTGAAGGAAACCACGATGGACCCGGCCAAACGGACGCTGCTGAAGGTCATCGCGGTGTCGGAGGAGCGGGCCGCGACGAACGAACTGGTTGAAAGCCTGATGGGACGGCGGCCGGAGCTGCGCTTCGCCTTCATCCAGGACCGCGCGAAGACGGTGGAGGAAGTGGACGTCTGAACCGGCCTGTGCGTAGGCTCGCACGGGGGGATGGCAAAATGGCCAGTGACAAACGTGGGCCTGGACTGCGGATTGGCATTGTCGGTGGCGGCGTCGGCGGGCTGACGCTTGCCCTCGCGCTGCGGCAGCGGGGAATTGCGGCGGAGGTCTTCGAGCAGGCGTCCGAACTCACCGAGATCGGCGCGGCGGTGGCGCTGTCCGCCAACGCGACGCGGGAATTGCGGCGCCTGGGCGTCCTCGACGGGATCACCGCCCTTTCCACCGAGCCGACCGAGCTGATCTATCGTAACTGGCGGGACGGCCGGCGCATCGCGGCCCACCCGGTCCATCAGGATCTCCAATACCAGACGCGCTTCGGCGCCCCCTACTGCGGCATCCACCGCGCCGATCTGCAACGCGTCCTCAGCGGCGCGCTCGGCGGTAACGGGCTGCACCTCGGGCACCGGCTGGTCGATCTGGTCGACCAGGGTGACAGCACTCGCCTCGCATTCGCCAACGGCCGCTTGGCCGACGTTGACCTGGTAATCGGGGCGGATGGCATCCGCTCCGTGGTCCGCCGCTTCGTGACCGGCGGCGAGGACACCGTCTACTCGGGCACCAGCGCGTTCCGCGGCATCGTGCCGGTGGACCGGCTGCCCTCTCTGCCCGACCCGCAGGCCATCCAGTTCTGGATGGGGCCGAATGCGCACCTGCTGCATTACGCCATCGGCGGCGCGGGCGAAGCGGTGAACTTCTTCGCCGTCGTCGAGGGTCCGGAGGTCTGGCCGCACACGGGCAGGTGGTTGGCCGAGGTTCAGCCGAACGAGGCCGCTTCCGCCTTTGCGGGATGGCACAAGGCCGTGACCGAGATGGTCGGCGCGGTGGCGCATACGGTGCGTTGGGGCCTGTTCACAGTGCGCCCGCTGCGGCACTGGTCCCGGGGACGGACGGTGCTGCTGGGAGACGCCGCGCACGCGATGCTGCCGCACCAGGGCCAGGGTGCGAACACGACCATTGAGGACGCGATTACGCTCGCCGAGCTTCTTGTGGGGGTGTCCGCCGACGGGATCGAGGCGATGCTGGGGCGGTATCAGGCGCTTCGGCGCGTGCGCACCCGGCAGATCCAGCACAGTTCGCGGGCGACAAATGCCGCGTTGCATTTGCCGGATGGGCCCGCCCTGGAGACGCGTGACCGGCGCGTGGCGAGATTCCCCGAGGATTTCGGCTGGATCCACGCGTTCGATGCGCTGCACGCCGTTTCCGCGGCGGGTCCGGCAAGCGGTGCCGTGGAGATGGCCCGATAGAACCGGCGGTCGCGCCGCGGTGCGTCAGGGCAAGACCGGTGTCGCGATCGATCCGGTCTTCAGGCTCAATGCCGACCTGACCGGCGCGCGCCGTGTGGGCGGGCGGCTGTCCCGGGCCGGATGCGCGATCGTCGGTAGCGGCGGCTGGAAACGCATGTGACGACGAATGCAGCATTTCCTATACTTATTTTTGCTTGCATACCCGGCCCCGAGCGCAACTCGGTCGTGTCGTGTATGTCAACGTCGTTACGGGCAACATTTTTCCATAGCGGCGTCGGATAAAGAAACTGGATTGTAATCTTCCATGATGTAAAAGGTCCGGTTGGAACGGCGACCCAACGGAGCCCATGAGCGGAAGCCAGTACGACGTTACAATGTTGCTGCAGCGCGCCAAGCTATGGCGGATCGAAGCCGCCGTAGCCACGCTGGAGGCGATGCGCGCATTCTGTCTTGCGCAGGCTGAAGACTGTGAGCGCAGGGTTCAACTGTCCCTGTCCGTGCCGATCCTGGATCAAAACGACCATCCGCCAGTCCGTTCCGACTAAACAATCACCGGCCGGCTGCGGCCTTGATGCCCGGACGACTTGTCCGGTGGATGGCCGGCATGGTGGCAGGGCGCGATCGCCACCGGCGGATCAGCCCGGCGGCTTGAAACACCCGATGGCCGTCGCGCCGCACCGTGATCACCGGTGCGGCGCGCGTGTCAGCCGGCAAGGCCGGTAGCGGATGATCGTATCAGATGATCGTTTGGCCGGTCTTCGCCCAGTCGGCCAGGAACGCCGCCAGCCCCTTATCTGTCAGCGGATGGTTGAACAACATCCGCAGCACCGACGGCGGCAGCGTGGCGACGTGCGCGCCCATCTTCGCCGCTTCGATCACATGCACAGGGTTGCGCACCGACGCGACCAGGACCTCGGTGCGGAAGCCGTAATTCTCGTAGATTTCGACGATGTCGGCGATCAGCTGCATCCCGTCCCAACCGATATCGTCCAGGCGGCCGACGAACGGGCTGATGAAGGCCGCCTTGGATTTCGCCGCCAGCAACGCCTGCGCCGGGGAGAAGCACAGCGTCACGTTCACCAGGGTGCCGTCGTCGCTCAGGTGGCGGCAGGCGCGCAGCCCATCCGGGGTCAGCGGCACCTTGATGCACACATTGTCGGCGATCTTCCGCAGCACGTTCGCCTCGGCCATGATCTGGTCGTACTCGGTGCCGGCGACCTCGGCGCTGACCGGGCCCGGCACCACGGCGCAGATTTCCTTGATCACTTCCTTGAAGTCCCGGCCGGACTTGGCGATCAACGACGGGTTGGTGGTCACCCCATCCAGCAGCCCGCTGTTGGCCAGCGCGCGAATTTCTGCCAGATCGGCGGTATCGATGAAGAATTTCATGCCAAAACTCCGATGAGAGGCGATGCCGAACCTGTGACGGCACGCGTCGGTCGCGCTTATAGAGGATGACTCTGACTCAACCCAACCGCGGAATGTTACCGGACCGGCGTGTTCCGGTGCTGCTGCCCTATCCGTTTCCCGGCCCGTTCGACTACCGC
>DAICYU010000560.1 GCA_027311485.1 Acetobacteraceae bacterium | reverse complement strand
GCCGATGCACACCCCAGCAGCGCCGCCGCCGTGATCGCCAGCCGCATCATGCTGACTCCTCGCATCATCCTGGTCCGCCGCGGCGCGAAACCAGGCCGCGCGCCGGGTCGTAGGCGATGATGGCGCCAAGCGTGAACACAATGGTTGCACCCGAAACCACAGCCAGGGACAGCCAGTCGACCCGCATGTACAGCGCGAAGCGGATCAGCTCCACCGCATAAGTGAACGGATTCAGACGGCAGATGAAATACACGGCCGGGCTGGACTGCTGCACCAGCCACAGCGGATACAGCGCCGAGGAGGCGAAGAACATCGGGAAGATGACGAAGTTCATCACGCCTGCGAAGTTCTCCAGCTGCTTGATGCCGGACGACAGCAGCATGCCCAGCGATCCCATCATCATCCCCGACAGGATCAGCGCCGGGATCACTGCCACGTAGCCCCAGTCCGGCGCCCGGGAGCCCCAGACCCAGGCAATCGCCAGATAGACGAACACCTGCAGCACGGACACCGACGTGCTGGCCAACAGCTTGCCGAGCAACAGGAACCAGCGTGGGAACGGGCTGACCAGCAGCATGCGCATATTGCCCATCTCCCGGTCGTAAACCATGGACAGGGATGACTGCATGCCGTTGAACAGCTGGATCATCGCCACCAGCCCGGGCGAGACGTAAACATCGTAGAGCACATAGGTGTCGTACGGCGGAATGATCGAGACACCCAGGATCTGGCGGAATCCGGCCGCGAAGATGAACAGCCAGACCAGCGGCCGGACGATGGCGGAAATGAATCGCCCGCGCTGATGCACGAAGCGCAGCATCTCCCGCCAGATGATGCCGCGCAGGCAGATCATGTACTGCCCGATGGTGAAGCCGCGTCCGTTCATGCCGGCTCTCCATTGCCGCCGCCGGTCAGGCTGATGAACGCGGACCGCAGATCCTTGCCGTTCGCCGCTTCGATCACGGTGGCGACCTCTCCGGCGGCGACCACCTGGCCACGATGCAGCACCACGACGGCATCGTCCGGTGCTATTTCATCCAGCAAATGAGTTGCCCACAGGACGGCAACACCGCGATCCCGCACCAATGAGCGGACGTGCTGCAGGATGAGTGATTTCGAGTTCACGTCCAGGCCGACCGTTGCCTCGTCCAGTACCAGCACCCGCGGCTCATGCAGCAGCGCGCGCGCGATCTCGATCCGTCGCATCTGCCCGCCGGACAGCTTCCGCGCCGGATCCCGCGCCCGTTCCTCCAGCCCGATATCCCGCAGCGCCGCGGCCGCTCGGCTGCGCGCGTCGCGCCCGCCGATGCCATGCAGCGCCGCATGGTACAGCAGGTTGTCCATCACCGAGAGATCGAGGTCGAGTGTGCGCGCCTGGAACACCACGCCGAGGCGCCGGAGCGCTTCCCCGGGCTCCCGCGAAATACGATGGCCAAGTACGTCGATCGACCCGACCCGCGTGTCGTACAGCCGGGTGATCAGGGAGAACAGGGTCGTCTTACCGGCGCCGTTCAGGCCCAGCAGCGCCGTGAAGCGCGATTGCGGAACGGTCAGGCTGACATTGTCCAATGCCTTACGGGCGCCATAGGCATGGCTGACGCCCGTCACCGTCAGTGCGGCAGGAAGCTCGGTCATTTCGGTGACACGACCACGCCCCAGGGCAGGCGCCCGACCGGGATCGATTTCACAACCTCCAGATCGGCGACATCGATCACCGACACGTCGTTGGAAAGGCCGTTCGTGGTCAGCAGGTATTTGTAGTCGGGCGTGAACACCATTTGCCAGACACGCTGGCCGACCAGGAGATACTGTTTCACCTTGTAGGTTTTGGCGTCGATGACGGCGACACGATTCGCCGGCCCCAAGGCGACGAAGGCGGTGCTGTCGTCCTTGGTGAAGCGTATGCCGACCGGCTGGATACCTTCCGCGCGCAGCCCCTGCACGCTGAATGAGATGGTGTGGGTCACGACATGCTTCTGCGGGTCGATCACGCTGACCGTGCCACCGAGTTCGGACGACACCCAGACCTCTGATCCGTCGTGCTTGAACTGGGCGATTCGCGGACGCGCACCGACCAGCACGCTGGCCACCATCTTGTGCGTCTTCACGTCGAAGAAATGCGCCATGTTGGTGGTTTCGGACGTGTTCACCAGTGTGTTGCCGTCAGGGCTGACGGCCATGCCCTCGGGCTCCACGCCTGTCGGGACCTGCGCGATCATTTTTCGCGTCGGCACATCGACGATGGTGACGAGGTTATCGTCCTCATTCGAGATGTACAGCGGATTGCCGGAGACATGCAGCGCGAAGGTTTCCGGATCGGGACCGGATGGCAGGGAGCCAATGACCTGCAGCGTCTTCGGATCGATGATCTGGACGGTGTTGTCATCGCTGGCGCAGATCAGAAGCTCCTTGCCATCCTTGGTGATGGTAATGCCGCGCGGCCGTTGGCCGACCGGAGCCGTCTTCACCGTTTTCATCTGATCCAGGTCGATCATGCTGACGGTGTTGTCCCGCTCATTCGTCACGTAGGCGGTGTAGGCGGCGGCGGGGCCTGCCCCGAATGCAAGCAGCAACAGGGCGAGCAGGCCGGATGAGCGAACTATCATAGCTTGCACCGCGTTTCCGGGCGATCATACCCGAGTGTGTCGAGCTCGGTGACCTGATGCAGGAATCCCGGCTGCGGTGACACGGAGACGACGGTTCGGCCATCATCCAGCAGGATGGGCTGACGCAACTGGAGATCCCAGTCCCGCAGGCTCAGTTTCTGCCCCTTGTAGGCGGCGACACCAAAATTCGGGCTTTTCATGTCCTGCATGATCTTGACCGGATCGGTGGAGGCGCTGCGGTTCGCCGCTTCACCGATCATGCGGCAGGCGGTCCAGGCCTGCATGTCCAGGGCGGTCATCCGCCGGTGCACCAAGCGGGCGAAGCGGTCCTGCAACTGGGCGCCGCCCCAGGATTCGCTGGCGGGGCTCCAGGATGTCGGGCGCAATCCGGCGGACCCCACGACTGGGCGTGCATCCCAGGTTCGGAACGGCAGGTAGCCGGCGAACACCTCATTCTCATCGGCGGTGACCAGAACATCGTAGTCGGGTAGCCCCTGCGTGAATACCGGCATCTGCTGCTGCGTCTGGACGACGC
>DAICYU010000055.1 GCA_027311485.1 Acetobacteraceae bacterium | reverse complement strand
GGCCGAGCGCGGCGGTCGCTGGCGCATTGCCGAGCGTCATGCCAACAGCGGCTTGCACCGCCTTGACCGCGACAAAGGCCGTCGCGGCCGCACCCCCAAGCGCCAGCAACGCCGCGCGGCCGGACAACGCCCCGGATGAAACATCGCCGCCCGTCCGGAGAGCCTGGTTGGCAAGCCCGCGCAGGTGCTCTTGCACCTTCACAACGGGATGTTGCCAGCCGACCACGGAATCGACAATGCCCGGCGTGGTTTTCTGGATTACCTTCCCGGTATTCTCGGCTTCCTTGCCGGTCTGCCGGAGCGCATCGATGGCCTTCCGCTGCCCTTCAGAGAACTTGCTCGCGTCCAGCCCGAGGGTGACGATCAGGGAGTCAATGACGTTCGGCATCATCTACCCCCTGGTTCAACGCATCAATGAGCGCGATCTCGGCCAGATCGTAGAGGTCTTCCAGCCCGTAAACCGTGTCCAGTTCGGCGAGCGTGGCGAGGCGAGAGGAAACAACCCCGCCGATGATCGACGGCACGTTTACGTAGGGTCGGTGCTTCCCGGAAGGGCCGACGCCGCCGCTTTGGACCGCGCGTCGGCCAGTGAAAAACCCGTGTGAAGCGCCATGACCTCCTCGCGCAGCCGCATCCGCGTCGCGACCTCCTCGATATCGTCCTCGATCAGCGTGCGGGCCAGTTGCGGGCGCTTGTCCGGCATGAACTGGACGCACCCGAACATCTCATCGAGCAGCGGCTCGGCATCCTCGAACCGCAGCCCCGACAGGGCGCGCAGCCCGAGCAGCGCGATACCAGCGAAGCCGGCCCCCGTCAGATCGTCCGGGAGCAGGACGCCGCTGCGGGCCAGCGCCAGGAATGCCCGCGCCGCCCATTTTTCCGCCTGTGAGGCCGGCATTTCGGTCAGGAGGTAGGACTTGCCCTTGTCGCGCCCATCGGCTTCCACCGTGAACGTCGCGGTCTTCCGCGCCATCAGAACACCGCCGGGTCGATCGATCCCCACGCGATCACGAAATCCCGCCGCTCCAACACCTTCTTCGCCGGGGCGATCGGGGGGAACCGGACCAGGATGCCATTCGACAGCGTGTATTTCCGCTGCACGCTCGGAAGCGCGATTGTCGCCGTCGCGTAGAAGACCTCCTGGACCGCCTTCTGTGCCGTGATCCAGTTCTCGAATAGCGTGGCGCTGGCCGAGTCAGGCATGATGGAGATCGTCTGCCGATAGATGACCGGCACGTATCCGGCCGACATGCGACCGTCCACGCCCATCACCGTTTCGCCGACATCGCCGGCTTCGGTATCGAAAGCAGCATCGGCCGCGAAGCCCTGAAGCTGCTGTGGAGCCGGAAAGAGAAGGTTGATCGCCAACATGTAGACGCTGTTGGCGGATGTGATCGTGAGGCCGGGGATGCTGCCGCTCATGTTCCGCGCTCCTTACTGGACTTCAATCGAAGCGAGGTTGATCTGCTGCACCGAGCCGCCGTCCATGTACCAGAACGTCATCGGGGGAGACTGTCGCGCCGCTCGCACCTGGGGCAGCGCGTCGCTCACTTGCAGATACCAGCCGCGCGAGGCGAGAGTCGGCGTGATGTTCTTGCCGGCCGTGTTGTTGACCTCGGCAATCTGCGCGGCGGAAAGCGTCACGCCAGGCTGGATAGCACCGAACGTCACACCCTGGCCGATGACATCCGCGCACGCCGCTTCGATCAGCGCGTAGCCGGCTGCGTTATAGGGGATGGAGTTGACGTTCGTCAGCAGCACCATGAGGGCAAGCTGAAATTGATTGTTCAACCAAATCTGGTTAACATAGCTATCAACCCACTTGAACGGCCCCGTGATCTGGCCCGGATAGAAGAACAGGAACGAGTCGTTTGCGGTCGAGTAGTTCCCGTAGAAGTTCATCCCGTAGGAGATCAGGTTTGCCGCCGCCGCGGCATTCGTCACCGTCGCAGCAAGCCCGCTCTGGTTCTTGAAGGCCGCCGTCGCGCGCCCCTGGACCGCCGTGAAATTGAGCGACGCGATGTATCCCATCAGGAAGGCGCTGTCGTTCGGGTCAAGATACTGCATCGCAATGCCGGAGTAACCGGCCGCCACGATGGCCTGCACCGCAGTTGTGGTGGTGCCGCTCTCGGTGTTGAGGATATTGCTATCCCACATTGCGTAGAGGTAGCGATTGCCCGTCGAGTTTGTCCAAGACGCGAACGCTTCCTTGTCCGCCGTCACCGGCTCGAAGTTCGTCATGAAGGAAGCCCAGTTGGTCGTGAGGGCCACGATCGACGCCATGAAGGTAGCCGGCACGGCGATTGCCGAGCCTGGCGAGACCACCGCGCCGGTCGCCTGGGTGAGCAGCAGCCCCGCAGCGAGTGTGCCCGTCGCGAAGCTGATCGTTTCCGTGGAGCCGGTCGCGGTCGTGGTGAACACGAAGGCGCTGGACACGGAGTCGAACGTCACACCGAACGGCGGAGACGTAAACGCCGCCGTGATGATCGTCGCCGCATTCGAGAAGCTGGTCGCACCCGAAAGGGTGATCGCGCTGGATGTCAGCGGCGTGCCGTTAGTCGAGATCGTGAGCGTGCCGGAAAGCGCCTGCAACTGCGTCAGCGTCATCGTCGCCAGGCTGCCGCCGCGCAGGAATGCGCTCACCGCGGCGGTCCAGGGATATTGCGCCATCAGCATCGCGCCCGGCAGCTTGGTCGATCCCGCGAACCCGTTGAAATAGACGTTCGCGAGCGCAGTCTCCGGGGCGGTGGCGCCGAAATACTGCGACACCGAAAGCGCGGTCGGGAACGACATGACGGTCCCGATCGGGATGCGCGTCGCATCCGTCAGCAACAGCCCGTTCAGATCGAGCGCAGTTCCGCCCGCGCTTAGGACGCTCGGGACGACGCTGACGATCTGGCTCGCCGGGATGGCGGGCGTCAAACTACCGGACATGCGGGGGTCTCCTTCGGGAGATCAGGGCGGATATTTCGCATCGACCTCGATCAGGCCGATCGCTAGGGCAGCCGCGAATTGCTGCGGCGTGCCGATGACGGGCGATGCCTGCATTACGGCATCGATCTCCCATCGGGTCTCATACTGGTCCTCGCCCGAGATGAACGGGACTTGCCTCGGGTCTTGGCAGTAGAGCGGCTGCACCGCGTAGGGCTGCGCCGCGAAGGCCGTGGTGGCGTATTCGGACCGGAACAGTGTCGCGATGATCTGCGCGTTGTCGGCGGCTCCGGTGCCATGAAGGTCGATCTGTACCGTCGCCTCGGTCGAGACCAGATCGCTCCGCATCCCGGCATACAGCGCCTCGGATGCAACGGTCTGCGATGGCGCCACCGTGTAAGTGCCAATGCCACCTGTGCCGGTGCCCAGCGCGGTAATCGTGGTGCCCGCGGCGATCAGGCCGCTGGCGTCCGTGATGGTCGCGCCGACACTCAGGACGCCGGATGCAACCGCCGAGACCGTCAGGACCGTGCCGGCAATCGCGCCCGTGCAAACCGTGTCAAGATAGGTGGTGACGTTGGTTTCCAGCCGGCGGCGGAACAGCGGCGTCAGCACCGCCAGGGGCGTCAACGGCTCTGGCACGCGGTTCGCTTGGCCCCGAATGATCTGCGTCCCGACCGGCAACATGCCGGCCAAGACCGCCCGTAGTGCCGTCAGCAGCCCGGCATCGGTTAGGGAGATAGTTGCAGGCATGCCGCCACCCGCGTCCAGTCAGGCCAAGCCTCAAACACCTGGCACACAAGCCATGTCTGCCCGTTGAAGGTCAGCAGATCGCCGCCCTTCGCCGCCGGACGGTCAACGCCTTCGACCGTGCCGCCGATGTAAACGGAGCGAAGCACGCCCTGGACATTGAGGCTGTCCATGTGCGCGATATCGCGCGTCGATAGCGGCTGCACCTGAATGTAGAGCAGCACGGCATCCTGATACGCGGGCGCCTGTGTTCCGTCCGCGCCGATCGTGTAGCCGCTGCTGACCTGAAGCGATCCCACCGTCATCGGGTTGACGGCCGCAATGACCCCCGATGCGATGGATTGGACGTTCACGTTTTCACCACGTAGCGGACGGAGTTGACCATGTGGCCTGTGTCGATCAGAGGCTTGTCAAAGCCCTTCTCGGCCACAGTGGAGGCGGCGTTGGGCGGCTGCGTCCAATCCCGGATGGACTTCTGCAACTGCCCCTGAATGCCCTCGCCTAGCTGGCTGAGCGCGGCCTCGGTGTCATAGCGGACGTTGACGATGATTTGGCCGAGCGCAGGCCCCCACTCATTCCGCTTCTCCGCAATCATAGTTCGGAAGAATGGCCGCGCCGGGATCGTGACGTTATGGTTCGGGCCTGCGTTTTGGGTGCCGAACTCTTGAATGGCCGCGATATAGGCTACCGGCGTGCCGTCCGGGTAGGTTGACCCCTCGGGAAAGCCTACCTCCAACGTGCCGGAGCGCCGGACCTTCTGCGCGATCTCCCTCAGGTGTGCTTCCAGCGCCGCGCCCCCGGTAAAGACCTTGGATGCCATCAGACGCCCGCAGGAGGCTCGGGGATCGTCGGGTCAGGCGACGGCACCGCGAACGGCTGATAGGGCGCGTAGTAGCGTCCACCGAACCGAATGCCCGTCGTGGCGGCCCAGAACTCCGCCCCGTAACGCGTCTGCTGGTAGTAGGCAGCCGTGCCGGTCGCGGGCGCATTCTCGAACGCGACATGCACGCTGCCCTGCGCGGCATCCGACACGCGCCCCACCTGGTTCGGGTCGCGCTGGCCGAGCACGACCAGATGGGACACGAGCAGGTAGAGGAGCGACTCACGCTGCCCCCCTATCGACGCATCCTGCACGACGCTGGACGGCGTGTTGTCCAGTTGAAGGGTGGCGCGGTTGAAGTAGCCGGTAGCCTGGGCGGACGACACCGAAAGCCCAAGTTCTGGATACTCAGCGCTCCAGTTCTGGTAGCTGAAGGTGACGACCCCCGTGGTCATTCGCGGGCCAGTTCGGCGATCCGCCGGTCAACGTCGCCCGGCTCCGCACCTTCAAACCCGGTGCGATCACCAGACCGCTGGTCAGCCTCGGCCGCAGCGTCGCTTTCGCTGCGGGCCGCGAACACGGCACCATTGCGGATGAATGGCATCTCCTTGTGCTTGGCAAGCCACGCTTCCCAGAACTCCTTGGGAACCGACGTGAACCCAGCGCCATTCACCAGGCGCGAGCGGTTCGCCCCCGCGATGGTGTGGCGCTGCCGCGCGCCGTTCCGCATGAGATCGAGATGCAATCCATGCGGGAGCCGGCACGCGACCGTGACGAATTCGGTGGCCATGTTCAAATCCCCAACATCTGGGCGATGCCGAGCGGCCGGCGGATCACCGTCCCCCAGGTGCCCTGGGAGAACTTCTGATTGAAGGACGAGGTTTCCTGCACGATCCGATGCGCGCGCATCTTCTCGCTGTAGGCCGGCTCGGCAACCCGAACGCCCTCCAGTTCGTCCACCTTGAGTTGCATCAACTCGCCGCTGCCGGTGGTGTACTGGACCGCGTTCACGACGCGGATGTTCGGGAAGTTGTCGGAGATCAACTGTCGCGCCGTCGAGTAGATGCCGGTCGGGGTGGTCGAACCGACCGTCGCGACGTTACGCAGATAGACGCTCTTGGTCGGCGAAAGGCTGAGCGTCATCCGAGCATCTTCATCGATCAGGCCGTCCAACTGCGTCTGCAACTGGAAGAAGACCGACTTGACGTCGTTGTAAATCTGCGTGCCGGAAGTGGTCTCGCCCCACGCGCCCGCAGTCGGAGTGAGTGCCGCGGACAGCGAAGGATCGTTGAGCAGCCCCCAATTCTGAAGGTTCGCCACGCCCGAGAAGTAGGACGTGTTCTGGAACTTGTTGAGCACGATGGCGGCCGACTTGCGCTTTTCGTTCGCAAGATTGATGCGCGCCAGCCCGTATTCCTCGGCCTCGCGATCACCGTAGTTGATGATCGTCTGGTAGAGATACTGCTGCCGCACAGGGAACGTCGGATTGACGCCCGTGACGCCGTTCTGGTTGAAGTCACCATAGCTGGAGACTTCGCCCGTGCTTTCCGTCTGGATGAACACGGCGGTCGGCGTCACCCAACTGCCCTTCTGCACCTCAGCGCCGCAGATTTCGACGGCGCGATTCGGCGCGAACAGCACGTCGATCAACTGCGGATCGACGTAGGTGTTCAGGTAGGTCGGAATGCCGCTGTTGGCCGGCGTCACGATCGCCGGCTCGGCGTCCTGCGCCATGCGCTCCAACAGTTCGGGCGTCTGGAAATCCATCGCGCCGGGCCAGACGAAGCCGCGGCGTTCGAGGAGAGCCAGCTCGGGATTGCGGTTCATTGCGCTACTCCTCAAATCGACGCTGAGCTGATCTTCATCAGCGTGTTGGCTGCGGCGGCCGAAGCCACGACGAAGGTGGTCTGGCTGTAGCCAGTCGGCGGGGCACCGGCCGTGCCGGTCTGGATCGCGCCGGTCGTCTGGCTAACGAACACCGCTTGCCCCACCGTCGCGGCCGTGGTGGTCGAGCAGAAGAAGTCGCCGCCGTTGTAGAGCGTGACCTGCATGCCGGCCGGGATGAGGTTCCCAGAACCGTCCAGGTAGACGGTAATGAGGGCCTCCATGTCCTGCCGGGCCACGAAGCCGATGGTGCCGGTCGTGCCGGTTGCCAGCACCGTGACGCCATCGGTCTGCACCCAGCCGAAGGTGCCGACGGTCAGGCCGCCAGTGCCCGCCACCAGGCCGCCGGGGCCTGCCAGGACGGTGCTGCGTGGATTGTTGGAGGCGAAATCACCAGCGACGGCATTGCCGGGCTGATAGTTGATCGCTGTCTGAAAACTCGCGATTGCCATTTCTCAGGACCTCACAGAACGCGGATGCGGGCGGCGTTGGGGAAACGCTCGGCGAAGCCCTTGGCGCCGGCCGCGTCCATCGCGACGCGCGGGCGCGCGACAGTGCCGGGCAGCGGGACCATCTTGAGCATCGCGGGGAACGCAGCGGGCGGGACGTTGGCGGTATCGACGCCAAGTTCCTTGAGAGCGTGGCCGTAGATAGCCGCGGCGCTGTCCATGCCATGCACGTCACCGACATAGGGCCGCACGGCGCGCTGCGCGTCGGCTACGGCCTGCATGTGCGCCACCGCTTCGTCGCGCGCCTGCACCTTGGCAGCGGCAATCGCCGCGTCCATCGCCTTCTTCTTCTTGTCGTCCTCCTCTTCGTCCTCGGCCTTCTTGGCCTTGGCTTCAGCGGCCTTCTTCTTGTCATCATCGTCGTCGTCGTCGTCTTCGGCCTTCGGCTTGTCGTCCTCGTCGCGCTTCGCTTCCTCGGCGTCGAACGCGAGGCGGAGCTTGTCGAGATCGGCATCCTGAGCCAGATAGGGCTTGAGCGCGGCCACGCGTGCATCCACGCGCGCCTTTCGGGTGGACGCAGCCATGGGCTGTCCTTTCGGGTTGGGGTCGGGCGCGGTATCCTGGGCGCCCTTCCAGTCGGAAGTGTCGATGTCGAACCGCTTGGCAGCCGCCTTGATGCGGCGCCGGGCCTCGGCCTTCTCTTCGGCACTCAGGCCATCGGTGTCGTCGAGAAGGTCCCACGCCAGGCGGGTATGCTTCTCGTTCTCGATCGGGAGCTTGCGCTTGCCCGGAACAGCGAAGTCGCTGTCCTTCAGGTCCTCACGGCCCTCCGTCGAAAGCGCGTCGGCTGCGGCCATCTCCTGATCTCCAACTACAACGTCCGGCCCAGCGCGCCCGACCGGCACCAATGCGACGTGGTTGCCGCGGATGTTCCGCATCACGCCGTCGTAGGGGACGCCGTCAAACACACCGGGCGTCATGTCGGCGTCGTAGCGATAGCCGCATGACAACTGCCGACGCTCGCCGTTTTCGATCTTGGCGATAGCGTCGCCGTCCCAGATATTCAGATCGACCGCGAGGTAGGGGCGATTGAACGATGGGCCGCTGCCGGTGCTTCCGACGATCTTGTCCCGGTGCGGTTCATCGGCGCTGACCGGCGTATGACTGTCCAGGATCGGCAAACCGGCGAAACTGTCAGCGCCCTTCGCCAATTCGCCGGGGTCGCGCAGCAGGTGATAGATGCGCGTCGGATCGAGGCCAAGCGCCGCTGCGTTCGGGATTTCGCGGCCGTAGTAGGGGTTGACGGCAGCCTTGGAGATGTTGGCAACGGCGACGTGCAGGTGGCCGTTTTCGTCAACCGTCCGCGCGCTGCGGTCGAAAGCGTACCGGACGATCAGCATTCACGACCTCAACTCAAGCCGGGGACGATCGCCTTCGCGACGCACCGGCAATTGATCTTCTCGCCCGGCCAAATCCACTCGCCCTCGATCAACATTCCCTTCGCGACCTCGTATCGCTTGCCGTCCGCTTTGACGTGCTCAGGCCGTGGGTGCTTGCCGCCGTGCGAGTGAAGCCAGATCGCTTCCGTGATGCCGATCTCTTGCTGCCGGACACGGGTCATTACCGCCGTGGCCTTGTTCGACTGATCGCGCGCAATCAGCGCAGCGCGCCTCCGCGTCACGCCGTAGCGGGCCTCAAGCTCCTTGCTCAAAAACTCCAGATCGCGGCCATGCTGCACCGACCGCATCACCAGACCTTCGATCTCGGTGAAGTGCTGCGAGGGGATCGACTTAATCAACGCGACGTTTTCGTTCACGATCGCCTGGTAGGCGTCGAGGATGGCAGGCGATTCCTTGAGTTGGATCGACATCCCACTCTTGCGTAGCGCGCCCCGAAACGCCGCGTCCGAGTAGGAACCGGCTGCCTTGGCGAACCGCGTGGCCTGTTGGAGCGAGAAGTCGTTAAACCGCTTCTGCCAGCGTCGCGCCATGTGCTGCACCGCACTCTGTAGCTCGGCGGCCGGCGTCTGGTCCTGCGCCAGCTTGGCGATCTCGGGTTCGTTCTGCCGATAGCGGGCGCGAAGCCAATAGGTGATGCTCGCCTGCATTTCGCGGATCAGGCGATCGAGCGCGGCCCGGTAGGCCGCCTCTATCCCGGCGTTTGCGCGCGTCGGGGGAAGCGTCTTAGGGCGCCTGGCACGCATCGCTCGGCCACCTGCTTGGGTTGACGCGGGGCCGGCGGGGTGCTAGGGGGCGTCCCATGAGCACCACACACAAGCGTTCGATCGCATTCACGGCGCCCCAGGCGGCCTATCTCAAGGCCGAGGCGGAACGGCTGGGCATCACCATCGCCGACCTTGTGCGGCGCATCATCGACCAACACAGGGAGGAAAAACCATGAGCGGCCTTGTCGCCATCATCCTGATCGTCGGCTGCCTTGCGCTCTACTTTCTGCCCACGATCGTCGCGGCGAAGCGCGGCCACAAGCACGGGTCGGCCATCGCCATCCTCAATCTGCTGCTCGGCTGGACGTTCCTAGGCTGGGTTGCGGCGCTGGTCTGGTCCGCGACCTAGACCCCGCTACTCGCGCCGCCCTTGCTTTCCACGCCCTCTTCCTCCGACCGGCGCTCCACGCTGTTGGTCTCGGGGTCATCGACCGGCGCACCAGCAGCCTCGGGCGGCTCCGGCACGTCCGATACGTCAATGTTGTTGTAGCCGGACCCAGGGTCCTTCGCGAGCCGCGTGCGCGCCTCCTCGGGGGAAAGAACGCCGGCCTCTACCAGTTCAACATCGCGATCCGCCAGCGTCTTTTGCACCGCCGCATCGCCGGCCTCATCCAACTGCCACAGGTGGACGAACCGGACCTTGATCGTCGGATCGACCTCGCCGAACTCCACGAGTTGCAGGATGTCGAGACAATCCTCTAGGTTGTCGCGGAACACCGCCTCCTGGGCCGCCAGCACCCGATCATACCAGATTCGAATCTCACCGTCGGACGACGCATTCAGGCCGCTCGGCGTAATGCCGGTCTGCACCACGAGGGGCTGCGTCGAGACCGACGCCAACTGCTCCTGCGACTGCGCTTGCAACTTGTCGAGGCCGGAAATCGGCGCCGAGACGTTGGCAAGGTCCTCGGCCTCTTTATCGACCATCATCAGGCCACGATTGTCGCGCGCCTGATTGAACAGCTGCGCGCGTTGCACCATCGCGTCTGCGCCGCCGCCTTGCAGCACACCCGCCATGACGGTCTTGAGCACCATCACGGAAAACGAGTGCAGCATGTCCGACACGCTTTGGCGCGTCCGAAGCCAGTTCTGCACGTAGGGGATCGCCAGTTGCGACATCGACATCCCGGCGAACCCATAGGCGGGCTTGAGGATGTCAGGCAGCGGACGACCGATGAACGTCAGAATGCGGGACCGATGCACGACGGTCCCGTTCACGTACCAGCTTTCGGGAACGTAGAAGTTGGGCGCCAGCGGGTTGCTCGCGTTGTAGTTATTCGGATAGGTCCAGATCGGCTCTACATTGCGAAACGCAACCTGCGCGCCCCTTGGGATCGCAGACGACGTGCGCGGGAGCTTCGCGCTGAGGAACTGGCTGTCGTCGTGCTGGCCGTTGATCTCGACGAAGATGTGGCCCCGGCCGAACAGGCCGTCGTGGGTAGCCGCCATGCGGAACTTCTGCGCCAGGCGGTGTTGGTTCATCAGCGCGGTCAGGCGCTCTAGCTTGTCCGTGTTGTCGTCGTCGCCATCGGACTCGAGGATCACCCACTTGCGGGTCATCTCGCGCGCCAGCGTTTCGCTGATATGGCGATACTCGGCCCGTTGCGACAACTCCGCGAGCAGCGGAAAGCCGGGGAACGAAATCTCCGTCCCCATCGAGTTGATGCTCGCGTAGGTGTAGAGCGAGTTGACCGCGTCCATCGCCAGCGGTGCGCCGGCAGGCGTCACGCCAGGCATCGGCTGTGCGATCGTGTAGGCGCTCTCGCCGCGAGCCTGCCAGCCGTCGAGCGCGAACGCGGAGATTTTCATCTCGCGGCTCGGCTTTCCGATCTGCGGCTCTGCGCGGGGAGCCGGCGCAGGCGGGACACGTCTGCGCCAGAGTTTCATATTCTACGCAATGCCTCGGGGTTGATGACCATTGCCGGCCGAGCGATCAGCGCCGCGAAAGCCGCGCTGGCAGCGTCTACTTGGTCGTCATGCGCGGCGCTCGGAAAGCCAGCCAGTTCGTCGATCAGCGGGCGGTTCCAGGCGGCCGTCACCATCGCGACATTGCCGACGTTCACCTGTGAGGCAAGCGGCGCCGCGCGGGTTGCCTTATCGCCCGTCACAGGGGCGGACCGAACCCGATAGCCGCTGAGCTTGCGGGTGAGGTAGAGCACCTGCGCTTTGCCGGCTTGGCCGGGGTCTTGCGGCAGGTCGATCGGCACGCCGACGCCATCCCGAGAGGCGGTGGCAACGATCACCTGCTCGACCTCATCGGGGCCGCCGCGCAGCCGCACCACATCGTCAATCACGAACCGGCCTTCGGCGGTGCGCGTCATCCGCAGCCCCACGGTCCAGTCGGGGTCGCGGGTGCCGACATCGCGGGTCGCGGCCAAATCCCATGCCCGTATGCTTCTGCCGAGCAGCGGCGCGGGGAGCGCCTCCATCGCCGCGACCTTGAACAGCGCGCCTTCGCCTGGTCGCGGGTCTTGCTGGTAGAGCGATTGCCAGACGCGCGTGGAGCCGTCCGCTTCGTATTGCGCCTTTGCCTCGGCGAGCAGCCCGGCGAAGTCGTAACCCGCGTCATCGGACCAAAGATATTCGCCGATCTCGCGGCCCAACGGATCATCCGGGCGCGTGTTCTGCGCTTCCAGCTTGAGCACGTCCCAGCCGTCGCCCTGCGTCTGCAAGAGGCGCCCCGCCAGATCGTCCTCATGCCATCGGGTCATAATCAGCACGATCCGGCCGCCGGGCTTGAGGCGCGTGCTCAGATCGGCTTGGAACCAAGCCCAAGCCTTGTCCCGATAGGTCTCGCTGTCGGCGTGCTCGGCCGATTTCACCGGATCGTCGATCACGACCAAGTCGGCACGCCGGCCAGTCACGGGGCCGCCAACACCGACCGCCTTGACCTCGCCGCGGTTGGTGGTGCGCCAGTATTGGACGCCCTCGCTCAGCGTGCCGAGCGCAATAGCGCGGCCGAACTCGCCGATGGCGCGGAGCGTCTTGCCGGAATTGGCGTCCGCGAGGTCTGCGGTATGACTTGCCAGAATGACCGTGCGGCCCGGTTCGCGGCCAAGAAACCACGGCGGGAACAGGATCGAGGCATAGGTCGATTTGGCCGAGCCGGGCGGCATCATCACCATCAGGCGCCGGATGTCGCCACGCTCGACGGCTTCCAACTTGTCGATCAGGAGGCGGTGATGCGCGGCGGGGCGCTGGCCGACAGGCGCGAGGCAGAACTCAGACCAAGACCGGAGGCTACCCAGCAAGCGGCGGCGGCGAAGCTCCCCCATCATTGCCGCCGCCCGTGGGGTCAGTCGGCCCTGCGGCAAGCTCCGCGGCGATGGCAGCGCGAAGCTCATCCTCGGTCATGCCCTCATAGTCTAGATGCATGTCGATCGTCTGCGGATCGCGGCCGTAGGCGATGTCCTTCAACGCCACGAACGCCTGCACGGCCGCCATGTCGCTCCGCGTCGTATGGATCAGCAGCACGAGCCGTTGCAGCGCAGCGGCCATATCCCCGCGTGCGATCTCCGCGATCTCGACGCGGGAGGGCGCGCGCTCGGTAACGCGGCGTTCGGGGTTGGCGGCGCTGTAGGCCCGCATGGCGGCCTTTAGGCCACCCCAGCGGACGTTTGACCGTTCGCCTTGGGCCTCGGGCGATGTATCGAGGGGCGCCGCACGGTCGCTGCCTTTGCCCCGCCCTTTGGCTGGCCCCTGGCCGCCGCCCTTGGGTCCGCCGGATGGCGATCTGGCCTCCTGGCACGAAAAGGCGCCACCCGTGGGGGAGGCGCCTGACGCAGTTCGCGATATTGAGGTTGAGGACTGGCACAGGCTGCGGGCGGCGTCAAGCGTTATTCCCCCTCATGCCGCAGTTTTCTCGCGCCCCCGCCCCAGCCGCTCCTGCGGAATGTCCGTCACGTCAGCGTCCACGACCCCCAAATTGGCCCCCACAGGCCGCTGGGGCCGCTCCGGGTGATAGTGTGCCACCAGCAGATCGAGTGCCGCCAGCAGATACCCTGACGCCCGTTGCGTGCTGATCCCCAGCCCAGCCGCGATATCGGTCAGGGGCCACCGATGCAGCGCCGCCCACTGCACAGGCTGGCGCAGCGAGCCGAGCGCGTCGGAGGCCGCCCGATAGGCATCGGCTGCCGCAAGCTGCCGGTCCG
>DAICYU010000559.1 GCA_027311485.1 Acetobacteraceae bacterium | reverse complement strand
CGAAGGTGGCGACCATGATGCCGAACACCCGACGCTCCCACTCATGGTGGAACACCGGTTCATTCGGTTCGGGATTGATGGGGCCGAACCCGTGCATCCCGCCCAGGTCGTGCACGCCGTTCATGACGCTACTCCCGCGGCCGGGGCCTGCACCACCGACGTGCCGATCATGGCATCACGGGAGACAAGTTCGGCGAGCTGTTCCTCGGTCCAGCCTTCGGTGCCGGCGGGTCGTTGCGGCAGCACCAGGTAGCGCAGTTCGGCGTTGCTGTCCCAGACGCGCGGGTCGCTGACGACGCGGGCGCGATACGGCGCTGCCTTGTACCATACCGGCGGCAGCCCCAGGGTCGGCCACGGATAGCAGGAGCACAGGGTACACACGACGACGTTGTGCACCTCGTCGGTGTTCTCGACGACCATCATGTCCTCGCCCTGCACGCCGGAGAAGCCGAGTTCGGCGATCGCCTTGGTGCCGTCGGCCAGCAGACGGGCCTTGTAGTCCGGATCGACCCAGGCGCGGGCGACCACTTTCGCGCCATTGCGTGGGCCGATTTTGGTCTCATAGGTCTCGATGATCGCATCGACTGCCGCGGGATCGATCAGCTGCTTTTCGACCAGCAGCGATTCCAGGGCCTTGATCCGCAGTTCAGGGTCGCTGGGGGGAGCGGTGTGCGAATGGCCGGACATTGGCTTTTCTGCCTTTCCGATTGCTGATCAATACTACCGCCATTTGTAAAGCTGCCGTCTTCAACTTGAAGCTATCAGCCGCGTGATCCGCCTGCCACGGCATGCCGCCGATCGGGCGAACGCTTTTTCATTTCGAAAGCGGAGTCGGCCCGGCGTTTGCAAGGCACTGCATGAAGCATGGGGGCCTCGACATCGATGCAGCTTCTTCACGCGCGGCCGTGTGTATCAGGAACGGTACTGTTCCGCCCCCACTCGCCTACGTTTCGGCATCCGCGTCCGGACCCGATGGTCCGGCATCGGATCGATTTGAAAACAGGGCGGGCGACCGCGTACCAGACAACTCGGGGAAACACATGCGACTGAAGACATGGATTGGGGCGGCGTTGGGTTCGGCGTTGGGCCTGGCGGCGCTGACCATCGCCGCGACAACCGCCAGGGCAGACGGGCTCGACTATTTCGAGGCGCAGCTCAAGCCGTACTATAACAAGCCGGCATTCGTGCCACCGGGGCCGCCGTTCGATGCCAAGGCGTGCATGGCCGGAAAGTCGATCCTCAGTATCCCGGTTTCCTCGGCCAACCCGTTTACCGCGAACATTGAGAAGGCGATGGCCGCCGCCGCGGCGAAAGTCGGCTTTAAATTCACCGTCTGGGAAAACCAGGGCCAGACGTCACAATGGGTGCAGGGCATGAATGCCGCCCTGAACGAAAAGGCCAGCCTGATCGACTTGCTGGCGGGAACCGACCCGCGGGTTCTGGTGCCGCAGATCCGCCAGGCGCGCGCCGCCGGCATTCCCGTGGTGCCGTCCCACTATAACGGCAAGGAGCAGTCGGCCGAGGTGCGCAAGACGGTGGATGCCGACATCCCGATCGATTATTTCAAGGCTGGCGCGCTGCTGGCGGATTGGGCAGTTGTTCAGACAAAGGGCAACATGAATGCTCTGGTACTGATTTCCACCGGCCCCCTGTCAACCGACAGCATGACCGCCGGAATCAACGCGGAACTGAAGCACTGCGAGCATTGCAAGACCCGCGTGATGAACTTCCCGGTCGTGGACTGGGGCACGCGCATCACCCCGAACGTGCAATCCGCGCTGCTGAGTGATCCGACGGTGAACTACATCATTGTCATCTATGACAGCATGGCGCAGTTCGTCGTCCCAGCGGTGATCGCCGCCAATGCCACACAGCGGGTCAAGATCGACGCGTTCAACGGCACCCCCTTCGTTCTGGGCCTGCTCCAGGATGGCAAGGTGCAGATGGACATTGGCGAAAATCTCGACTGGATCGGCAATGCCATCATCGACGCCGAGATGCGGATCCTGTGCCACCTGCCGCAGGTCAGTGACCCGAAGATCCCATTCTATATCTTCGACAGCCACAACGCGATGGATGCCGGCAAGCCGCCGCAGCTGTCGAAAGGATATGGCGCCGCGTATGTGGACGGCTATGACAAACTTTGGAAGCTGAAGTGATCCAGCCGGCGCTGGAATTCTCTGGCCTGTCGAAAACCTTCGGCGGCCAGAAGGCGCTGCGCGGCGTGGACTTCTCGGTCGCGCCGCAGGAAGTGCACGGCCTTCTCGGCCAGAACGGGTCGGGGAAATCCACGCTGATCAAGATCCTGGCCGGGTTCCACGCGCCCGATCCCGGTGCCGCATTGCGCATCGCCGGCCAGGATGTGCCCCTGCCGTTGCCCCCGGGCGGTGTACGCAGCTTCGGCGTGACGTTCGTGCACCAGCACCTCGGCCTGATCCCGTCTGTCACGGTGCTGGAAAACCTGTTGCTGACACGCCTGTCCGGCGGTGGCGTTAACCGCCCCTGGGCGATGAACTGGGCAGCCGAGCGAGCCGCCGCGCGCCGGCTGTTTGATCGGTATGAGCTGGACATTGATCCGGCCACGCCGATGTCCCGCCTGTCGTCGGTCGAGCGTGCCCTGGTCGCCATTGTCCGGGCGGTGGAGGAAACCAGCCTGGCCAAGGCCCGGGCCGGCCACGGCGTGCTGGTGCTGGACGAGCCGACGCCATTCCTGCCGCGCAACAACGTCGATCGCCTGTTCACCCTGGTGCGCCGGGTCGTCGCCAACGGCGCCAGCGTGATCTTCGTATCGCATGACATCGATGAAGTGCTGGAAATCACCGACCGGGCCACGGTGCTGCGGGACGGACAGGTGGCCGGTGTCATGACAACGGCCGATGCAACGCGTGATACGGTCGTGGGAATGATCGTCGGGCGGGCGCTGAAAACCGGGGCTTCCCGCCCCGCCGTCGCACGCACGGACCCGGCTTCGGTGACGATCGAGGGCCTTGTCGGCGGACAGGTGGCGGACATTTCCCTGTCACTCCGGGCCGGGGAAATCGTCGGCCTGACCGGGCTGCTGGGGTCGGGCTATGCCGAGGTTCCGTATCTTGTCTACGGCGCGTCGCCGGCCTTGGGGGGCACGCTGACGCTGGACACGCGACAGACGGATC
>DAICYU010000558.1 GCA_027311485.1 Acetobacteraceae bacterium | reverse complement strand
ACGATCGCTGACTATGCAGCCGAAATCTGGGCGGCAGAGCCATGCGTTGTGCCATAAGCGCGCTCTTGCGCCTGTCTGGCAGCGCGTTTGCGCCGACCATGTTGATCACGCCCGTCTCTGACGCGGCGACGGTTCAGCGGAAGCCCGGCATCGGCCGTCGCCTTGACACGACTTGCCGGGCGATCGTACATAAATGGCCAGGCCATTTACCGGGTGTCGGCTGCATAATCAAGAGATACCGGGCGGGAGAGATACCGGGCGGGAGGGCATGACGGGCAGCTTGCGTGGTCGTGATCCGGCTTCCGGAAATCGCGTCCCGGCTTTTGGCGGTTTCAGCAACGCGGCTATGTCGTCGGGCGTCGCGCAGGTCGATCGCGTGATCGCCGCCGCGGTATTCGTCGCGAAAACATCACCAGCCGGCAAGGCGGTGCGCTGAACGGTGGAGGGGAATGGCCATGCTGACTCATGAGGACAATGAGCGGATCACCCGGATCGGCCCGGGCACACCGATGGGCGAGCTGTTTCGCCTGTTCTGGATACCGTTCTACCTGTCATGTGACCTCATCGCCGACGGACAGCCGAAACGCATCAAGCTGCTGAATGAGGATCTCGTTGCCTTCCGCGACAGTGAGAATCGCGTCGGGCTGATCGCCAATGGCTGCCCGCATCGGGGCGCCCTGTTGATGTTCGGCCGGAATGAGGAGTGCGGCCTGCGCTGCGTCTATCACGGCTGGAAATTCGACGTGAACGGGCAAATAGCCGATATGCCCGCTGAACCGCCCACGAGCCGCCTGAAGGAGCGTATACGGGCGAAGTCCTATCCGTGCCGGGAACGCAACGGCGTTGTTTGGGCCTATCTGGGGCCTGACACCGTTGAACCGCCGCCGCTGCCGAATCTGGAATGGAACCTGGTTCCGCCCGAGAACGTCGTCGTCACGCTGCGTGTGCAGGAGTGCAACTGGCTGCAGGCTTTGGAAGGGGAGATCGATTCGGCGCACGCGCCGATCCTGCACGGCCGGATCGATGCCAAGGGTGCGATCAACGAATGGATGGCTACCCGTGACCTCAAGCCGATGTTTCAGTGCGTTCGCCAGGAATTCGGTGTCAGTATCGGCGCGCGGCGCAGGCTTGGAAACGACTTGCTTTACTGGCGCGTCAATCAGTTTCTGCTGCCATTCTACTCGCTGGTGCCGCCGCAATCGAAGTTCCCGGAACTTAGCGGTCATGCCTGGGTGCCGATGGATGACGAGCATACGCTCTGCCTGATGTTCTCCTACCACCCGACACAGAAGCTGCCCGAGCGGATGCGGTCGGTGTTCCTGGATGGCCATAACGGCCGTGAGAGCGGGCATCCCAGCCGTCAGGCCTATGTGCCGAAAAGCCAGACGACGCCGTACGCCGACTTCTGGACACGGTTCAACCCGGACAGTGGCTTCCTGCACGACTACGAAAGCCAGAAGACGACATGGTTCTCCGGGCTTCCCGGCCTGTGGGTGCAGGACGCCGCATGCCAGGCGGGGTTGCAGCCAATCTATGACCGCACCCAGGAAAATCTCTGCACGACGGACGCCGGCATCGTTATGACCCGGCGGTTTCTGCTGGATGCTGCGGCGGACTATGAACAGCGGCGCATCACACCACCGGGGGTTGACGATCCGGATGTCATGATGGTCCGGGCGGTTTCCTTGACGTTACCGGAGGGAACCGAGTGGCTTGAAGCGGGTCGAGACGTCATGCGAGCGCGCCTCGGCGCCGATTTCGGCTACCAGCCCTGAGACCTTACGGCGGGCATGAGGCCGGTTTGCCTGATCGTCGAAAGACATGGCAGGCTGTCGCAAAACAAGCCTGATGCATTCCGGGAGGGTGGGAAAACACGATGGCGACCACAGATATACTGCTGATCGATAACCCGTTGCCGGGCGTCCGCAGGCTGACGATGAACCGGCCTGAAAAGCGCAACGCGCTGAACAACGCCCTGCGCGGCGCGATCTTCTCGTCCCTGATGGATGCCGACCGCGACGACGCCGTGCGCGTCACCATCATCCGTGGCGCCGGCCCGGCTTTTTCCGCCGGCTACGACCTGTCCGCCAATAACGCCGAGGGTCAGCCCTACTACACCGCCCAGGGCACCATGCCGTGGTCGCGGCATGTGGTGGAGGGATGGTTCCGCATGTGGGACCTCGCCAAGCCCGTCATCGCCCAGGTGCATGGATATTGCCTGGCCGGCGGCAGCGAGCTGGCAACCGCCTGCGACCTTGTCTACGTCGCAGATGACGCGCAGATCGGCTACCCGCCGACACGGCTCATGAGCCCGCCCGACATGCAGTTCCACCCCTGGCTGCTTGGCATGCGCCGCGCCATGGAGATGTACCTGACGGGCGATGCCATCAGCGGCATCGAAGCCGCGCAGGACGGTTTCGCCAATCGCGCCTTTCCCGCCGAACAACTGGAGCAGGAGGTGCTGAAGATTGCGGAACGTGTCGCCAAGGTGCCGGCGGACCTGCAGCAGATCAACAAGCGATCCGTCCACCGCGCCATGGAGTTCATGGGCATGCGGGAAGGGCTGCGTGCCGGCACCGAGTTGCAGGCGCTGGCCTTCTGCACCGAGAGCAGTCAGGCCTACCGCCGCCAGTTCAAGCGTGACGGCGGCAGCGTGCGCACCCTGCTGAGCCAGCGCGATGCGCCGTTCCAGGACTACCGCGAACGGCAGGATGGCGACTGACCAGCCGGCCCTGGCGTCACCAGCAAGGGTTTGTCCTGCCTCATGCGTTGCGTCGTCCGACGCACGGTGGCCATGCGGACTGTTTGACACGCCGCGAACCTGCTTTAGCGTCGCGGTAAAGACAAACCGGAGGACGCCTTGACCCCCACCAGCCAGCTCCGCGCGCTTCTGCGCGGCGACGACATCGTCATTGCCCCCGGTGCCTATGACGGTATCACCGCCAAGCTGATCGCCCACGCCGGGTTCGACGTCGTCTACATGACCGGCGCCGGGACAGCTGCATCACTCGGCTATCCCGACTTTGGCTTGGTGACGATGACCGAAATGGCCGACAACGCCGGTCGCATCGCCCGGGCCTCCGGCCTCCCGGTCATTGCTGACGCCGATACTGGCTACGGTAATGAGCTGAATGCCTTCCGCACCGTTCAGGAATACGAACGCC
>DAICYU010000557.1 GCA_027311485.1 Acetobacteraceae bacterium | reverse complement strand
ACGGCTTGCTCGACGATAGAAATTTGGTTTCAGATGCTATGAGGCAAGACACCGCCCAGCCTGATTGGCAACATGGCAGCGTCGCAACCAGATCGGGGAACCTGCCGCCATGCCGACTAAGAACATCGTGTATGTGGCCATCGAACTCAGCGTCTCGTCATGGCTCGTGGCCGCGCGCCTGCCGGGCGTCGAGAAGTCGCGGCTACACCGCCTTGAGGGCGGCGACGCGGCGGGGCTGCTGAGGGCGATTGCAGACCTGCGGTCGACGGCTTCGGCCAAGCTGGGCAGCGTTGCCGAAGTGGCGTGTTGCTTCGAGGCCGGCCGGGATGGATTTTGGCTGTATCGACTGCTCACGGCACATGGCATTGCGACCTACGTGCTGGAACCGACGAGCATCCTCGTGAACCGCCGAGCAAAACGTGCCAAAACGGACCGCCTTGACGCAGAGGGCATGCTTCGTGTGCTGGCGACCTGGCTGGCCGGGGATCGGCAGGTGTGCAGCATGGTGCGTGTGCCGACGCCAGACGAAGAGGACGCCAAGCGCCCGCACCGCGAGCGCGAACAGCTTGTTCACGACAGACAGCGCATCGAGAACAGAATCGAGGCGCTGCTGTTTACGCAAGGCATCCGGGGAAGGCCGTCTTTGCGCTCCTGGGAACGCGACTTGGCGGCGCTGCGAACCGGGGACGGACGTGCTCTGCCGCCCTTGTTGCGTGCCGAACTTGACCGCCTGCGTCGGCGACTTGTCTTGATCCAGGAACTGATCCGCGAACTGGAAGACGATCGTGCTCAAGCTTTGGAAGAAGCAGAAGTAGCTGACAAGATGGTCGGCAAGATCACCGCCCTACAACGCATACGTGGCATCGGCGAGAATTTTGCCGCCGTGCTGGCGCGGGAGGTATTCTACCGCACCTTCGACAACCGCCGCCAGCTTGCCAGCTATGTCGGGATCACGCCCATGCCTTATCAAAGCGGCGGCATGGATCGCGACCGAAGCATCAGCCGAGCGGGCAATCCACGTGCTCGCACCACGATGATCCAGCTCGCATGGTTGTGGCTGCGCTACCAGCCCGATAGTGTTCTGGCCGTTTGGTTCCGGGAGCGCGTCGGCCTGCTACAGGGGCGCACGCGACGGATTGCGATCGTGGCGATGGCAAGGAAGTTGCTGATCGCGTTGTGGCGCTACGTGGAGACCGGCGTCGTGCCGGACGGCATCACGCTCAGGGCGGACAGCGTGGCCACGGCATAGTCGGACAGGATTGCTGCACGCGGGATACTTCTTCCGGGCGGCAATACGGGTAGCGCGACCGTCTTCCTCTTTGGTAGCCTCATGCTACCGCGTTTCAGGTGGGTCGCGTCTCGTCGGGGCAGAGCTTCGTGCAAGAGGCATTATGGTGCGGGCCGCACAGCAGGCCCGACCGCATGTAAGGTGACGCAGCACGCGCTGCGATGCAGAGAGCCCCGAACCCAGGCGTTTCAGGACCACCACAGAAGAGAGGAGCCGCCATCGCAGAAGGTGTTGACATCGGAACCCTCATGTAAGGACGAAGCCAGAGTCGGCCAGAAAGGTACCCACGCGTATATCTGGGCGCCGGTCGGTTCAAGGCCACTCATGGTGCGCGATAACCGGCACGACAACGCCTATCTTTTTGGCGCCATCTGCCCGGCGCGCGGGGTCGGCGCCGCAATGATCACGCCGACCGCCAATACCGAAATGATGAACCTGCATCTGGCAGAAATCAGCACGCAGGTCGCAAAGGATGCCATCGCCGTTGTGACCTGCGATGGCGCTGGCTGGCATCAGCAAGGTGGCGCACTGGTAGTGCCTGACAATATCGTCCTGCTGCACTTGCCGCCCTATAGCCCCGAATTGAACCCGATGGAGAATGTCTGGGACTACCTGCGCCAGAACAAACTCTGTGCACGAGTTTGGGACAATTATGACGCCATTGTGGACGCCTGCAAAACCGCCTGGAACTGGCTCATCGCAGACCCAAACCGAATTAAATCAATCGGCACTCGTGAATGGGCGTGTGTCAGTCTTTAACGGGGATGGTATAAGACGGCTAAGGCCTTCTTCCGCTCGGCGCCGGCAACCATGGGCATTCGGCCGGACCGGGTCACGACAGACGGTCATGGCTCCTACCCCAGAGCGATCCGCACCGTGCTGGGCAAGACCGTGCACCATCGGACCAGTGCCTATTTGAACAATCGCCTTGAACAGGACCATCGCGGCATCAAGGGCAGGATCCGATGTATGCGGGGGTTCAAGAGCCACGACGCTGCCGAGCTGTTCTGCAGAGAGCACGGGGAACTCCGCAATCTTCTTCGCCCCCGTCGCCGCCACAACCAGCTCGTCTCTGCTTCTCTCCGCCGTGCCCGCTTCGTTAAGGCAATACGCATTGCGCTCAACATCATGCAGAACGCGTAGATCCCCGTGCGCGCCAAACCGAACATCAGAACGCTGGCGCGACTTCTGACAGAACCCCCGCACCCTACCGGCCGATCCATGCAACAACGCCGGTCGGAGCCGCGTCCTGGCCGGCCTGTTCCAGAAAGCCGCATGATCTGGGGCGCTTTCACTACCTCTGGGAAGCACTCAGAGCAGGCTTCGACCTTTGCAACAGAACCGGCAGCGGCGATGATCCCCTGGCATACCCTCGCTTTCGATGGCGGGTTCCTGGCGCAGTAGCCGCCGTTCAGGCAGGCGATGCCGCCAGCGGATGATAGCGGCGACGGTGATAGACGAGGCCGGAGGGTTCCGCATTCAGCCGGATTGCCTTGACCTCGCAGAAAAAGACCTGATGCGTGCCGATGCAGAATGATTGCGCAATGGTACAATCGAGCGCGGCGACGGCGCTTTCCAGGACCGGCGCGCCGGTGCCGAGCCGCGTCCAGTGCGCAGCCTGGAAACGCTCAGCCATGGCCATGCCCTCCTGGCCCGCGAAGATACGGGAAAGCCTCTCCCCATCCGCGCCGAGGATGTTCACGCAAAGGCTGGGCGCATCGCGAAAGGCCAGAAACTGGCTGCTGGCGCGGTTCATGCAGACGCAGAGGGTTGCCGGAGCATCCGTGACACTGCAAACCGCCGAGGCGGTGAAACCCGTATCCCCCTCTCTGCCGGAGGTGGTGATGATATTGACCGCAGCGCCCAGACGCGCCATGGCCTC
>DAICYU010000556.1 GCA_027311485.1 Acetobacteraceae bacterium | reverse complement strand
CCCGTTTTCCAGATTGGTCAGCCGAGCGATGGCGGGTAGCTGGAGTGTTGGGTGGGCAGCGGCGAGGGTGGTCTGATCGAAGACTTCACCATCTGTGGTGAGCCGACGCGGATCACCCGGAACCACGGCGGCGAGGCCGGTTTCAGTCAGGTCGTAATGCTCGTTCGGGTACCACCACACCCCGTTCGCCTGATAGGGCTGACCCAGGACATAATGGGGATCGGACCGCAGGGCTGGCGTGCAGGCGGTCGCGGTGAGGGTCATCGCGACCAGGATGGCATGGCACGACCATGACGCAACCTGTCTGGCGGCCGCCCGGCCGGCGTTCACGCTGTCACCTGGTCGCCAATCAGCCCCACGGCGAGTGCGTAGAAATCAGACGGATTATACCGCCGGATCGCGTCAAAATTGCTGAACACGACGAACGTCTGTCCACCGGCGCCATCCGGTGCGATCAGCCCTGCCGGCGTTTCCGCGGTTCCCGCCCAGCGTCGGGACAGCGGCTGGACCCCGGCCCGTGCCCATTCGGACAGCGGCCGTTTGGCCTCCCGCCCTGGTGCGATCATGCCCGGCGGCGCGCTGACCGCCTGCCCCCAGGTCTGCCCGTCGCGCCAGCCGGACCGCGCGAGGTAATTGGCGATGGAACCCAGAACATCGGGCGTGCTGGTCCAGATGTCCCGGCGGCCGTGGCCATCGAAATCCACCGCGTAACGCAGGTAGCTGGACGGCATGAACTGCGGCTGTCCCATGGCGCCGGCGTAGGACCCGGTCATCCCCGCCGGGGTGACATCGCCGTGGTCGAGGATTTTCAGCGCCGCCATAAGCTCACTGCGGAAGAAGCTGGCGCGGCGCCCGTCCCAGGCCAAGGTGGCCAGCGCCTCCACGACGCGGAAGTCGCCGGTGCCGGTACCGAAGCTCGATTCGAGACCCCAGATGCCGGCGATGACACCGGGTCCGACGCCGAACCGGCTTTGCACACGCTGGAACAATCCGCGGTTGGCATTGACCGCGCGGTGCCCGTCGGTGATGCGCTTGTCGGTGATGACCAGCTCGCGATAGCGGGTCCAGGTCATGGTGAATTCGGGTTGGTGCCGATCGCGATCCAGCACCTTCTGGTTCGGGGTCACCCCCGCGAAGGCGCGATCGAGTGTCGCCGGCCGGATACCGGCCCTTCGGGCGTCAGCCCGGATACCGATCAGGAAGCTGCGAAAGCTGGGATCGGCCGCAGAAAAAGCTGGCGCTGGCAACGCAGCGGCAACGGCACTTGTGATCAAAAAACGGCGAGTCGGCATGGCACTGTTCCTGCCATGCCGACCCGAGCCGGTTCAATTTAAATCAGCGGATTCGCGGCAGCTCCAGGAAGGTGTGGTACGCCGGCGGCGAGGTCTGGGTCCATTCCAGCGTCGTCGCGCCCTCACCCCAGTAGTTGTCCGCCACATGCTCCTTCGAGGTGAAGGTGCGGAACAGCACGTAGAAGAAGACCAGCAGAGCGGCACCGCTGAGGAACGCGCCCAGCGAGGACACGAAGTTCCAGCCGGCAAAGGCATCCGGATAATCCGGGTAGCGGCGCGGCATGCCGGACAGGCCCAGGAAATGCTGCGGGAAGAAGGTCAGGTTGACCCCGATGAAGGTCATCCAGAAATGCACCTTGCCCCAGAATTCCGGATACTGGTGGCCGGACATCTTGCCGATCCAGTAGTAGAACCCGGCGAAGATGCCGAACACGGCGCCCAGCGACAGCACGTAATGGAAGTGCGCGACCACGTAGTAGGTGTTGTGCACGATCTCATCGATGCCGGCATTCGCCAGCACCACGCCGGTCACGCCACCGATGGTGAACACGAAGATGAAGCCGATGGCCCACAGCATCGGGGTTTTGAACTCGATCGAGCCGCCCCACATCGTCGCGATCCAGGAGAAGATCTTGATGCCGGTCGGCACCGCGATCACCAGCGTCGCGGCCATGAAGTAGGCGCGGGTATCAACGTCGATGCCGGAGACGAACATGTGGTGCGCCCACACGACGAAGCCGACCGCGCCAATGGCGACCATCGCGTAGACCATGCCCAGGTAGCCGAAGATCGGCTTGCGGCTGAAGGTTGAGATCACGTGACTGACGATGCCGAAGGCCGGCAGGATCATGATGTACACTTCGGGATGACCGAAGAACCAGAACAGGTGCTGGAACAGCACCGGGTCGCCGCCCTGGGTCGGGTCAAAGAAGGCCGTGCCGAAATTGCGGTCGCAGATCAGCATGGTGATCGCACCGGCCAGCACCGGCACCGCCAGCAGCAGCAGGAACGCCGTCACCAGCTCGGCCCAGATGAACAGCGGCATCTTGTGCAGCGTCATGCCCGGCGCGCGCATGTTGAAGATGGTGACGATGAAGTTCATCGATCCCAGCAGCGACGACACGCCCGCGAGGTGTAGCGCGAACAGCGTGCAGTCCATTCCCATGCCGTATTCGTAGGTCGAATTCGACAGCGGCGGATACAGCGTCCAGCCAGAGCCCGATTCGCCCATGAACAGCCCGATCAGGATCAGGACCAGCGCTGGCGGCAGCAGCCAGAAGCTGATGTTGTTCAGGCGCGGGAACGCCATGTCCGGCGCGCCGATCATCAGTGGGATGAACCAGTTGCCGAAGCCACCGATCAGCGCCGGCATGACCGAGAAGAAGATCATCAGCAACCCGTGGGAGGTGATGATCGTGTTCCATTCCTGCCCAGAGGTCACGACGGTTCCGTGCGGATGCAGCAACTGTGCCCGCATGATCTCCGACAGGATACCACCCACAGTCCCGCCGATGACGGCGAATATCAGGTAGAGGGTCCCAATATCCTTGTGGTTGGTACTGAAAAACCAACGCGCCACGAAACCAGGCGTATGGTCGTGGTGGTCATGATGATGGAGGTCGTCGTGGGTGGTCGATGACACGTCTGGGTCTCCAAAAGGCGGTTCGCCGTAATCGCCAGGCAGGCGCGCGTTAACATAGGCCTACGCATCGCTTTGCACAGCTTTTCGTGAGCGATCTATCATTCGCCGTTTAGCCCCTCGGCACGCTCTGCGCAACCGCTGGAAACTTGACAGCGCTCGGCTTCGCCTGAACCATCCCGGCCATAAAATTAAAATTGGGGGGAACGACCAGATGACCTTGTCTCGACGGGGTGCGCTGGCGCTGG
>DAICYU010000555.1:2926-3190 GCA_027311485.1 Acetobacteraceae bacterium | reverse complement strand
ATAGAACATGCCTTTGTCGATACGGAGTGGTCTACTTAGCCCGGTCATGAATTTAACGCAGTACGGTGAAGTCAATGCAAGAACTCTACGCCGCACCGACAAATTCGCCCGTGATCCCCGCCCACCTGTCGGACGTGCGCCGACTGCTGAGCGATATTCCGATGTTCACGCTTGAACGGATCGTGGACGTTTTTCGCGATGCCCGCGATCGTGGCGCATTTATATATATAGCTGGAAATGGCGGCAGTGCCGCGACGGCCTCCC
>DAICYU010000555.1:0-2916 GCA_027311485.1 Acetobacteraceae bacterium | reverse complement strand
CGAAGACGGGCAGCGGCGTCATGGCGGCGGTCATGCCCGGCAGATGGGCTGCGCCACCCGCGCCAGCGATGATGACCTTGAAGCCCGCTGCACGCGCACCCTTGGCGAAGGCGACCAAACGGTCCGGGCGGCGCCCGATGAAGGTGCTGTGCCTGTCCGACAATACATCCTGGCTTTCGGCGCTGGCCAATGATGAAGGCTACGACAGAGCCTTTTCCGGACAGTTGGAGAATTTCGCGGGCCCGGGCGACGTGCTGGTCTGCATTTCGGCTAGCGGCAATTCACCCAACCTGCTCCGCGCAGTTGAAGTCGCGCAGGGGCGGGAGATGACAACGGTCGGGCTGCTGGGCTTCGACGGCGGCGCGCTGCGGTCGATGGTAGATGTCATGCTCTGCGTCCGTACGGAAAAGGGTGCATACGAGGTGGTGGAGGATATCCATTCGGTATTGTGTCATGCGATCACACGCTGCCTGATCGCCGACCGGATGGACGCTGTCTGATGACCCACATGGGCGCCATCTGGCCGCGTGCCGAGGTTGATGGTCGCGACTATGAGCGGCCGACGCAGGCGGTCATCCTTGCGGGTGGACGCGGCACCCGCATGCGGCCGATCACCAACGACCGGCCCAAGCCAATGGTCCCGGTGCTCGGCCGCCCGTTCCTGGAATACCAGATCGAGCAACTGCGCGAACAGGGCTTCACGCGGATCATGCTGCTTCTGGGCTACCTCCCCGCTGTTGTGCAGGACTATTTCGGCGATGGCCGCAAATGGGGTGTTCGCATCGAATACAGCGTCACCGACCCCGATCAGTTGACCAGCAGCCGGATCGCTACCGCGCGGCATCTGCTCGATCCCTGCTTCCTGCTGCTTTACTGCGACAACTACTGGCCGATGCAGATGGACCGGCTGTGGGAGCGGTTCCTGCAGGCGCGGAAGCCGGCGTTGATAACGGTGTATGCGAACCGGGACGACTACTCCCGCGGCAGCGTCATTCTGGATGAAAACGACGACGTGCGCATATTCGACCGGATGCGATCAACCCCGGGCCTGCGAGAGGTGGAGATCAGCTACGCAATCATTACGGACGCCTGTCTCGACCTGCTGCCTGAGGCGGACACGTTGTTTGAGGAAGCGATCTACACGCCGCTCGCGGCACAAGGGCGGCTGGCGGCCTATGTCAGCGACCATCGTTACTACAGTGTTGGGTCATTGAGCCGCCTGCCGGCGACCGAGACGTTTTTCCGGCGCCGTCCCACGGTTATCCTGGATCGCGACGGCGTGCTGAACCGGAAGCCGCCGCGCGCGCATTATGTTCGCCAATGGGGCGATTGGGCGTGGTGTGCCGGGGCGCTGGAGGCGCTCAGTCTGCTGCACCGGGCCGGATACAGGGTCGTGATTGCCTCCAACCAGGCCGGGATCGGCCGTGGGGTGATGACCGACGGCGACCTTGGGGACGTGCACGAACGGATGTGTCGTGAGGTGGCACAGGCCGGCGGCCGGATCGATGCGATCTACTATTGCCCGCACGACTGGGAACTGGGGTGTACGTGCCGAAAGCCGAAGCCCGGGCTTTTGTATCAGGCGCAACGGGATCTCGACCTTGATCTGACGCGCACACCCTTCATTGGCGATGACGACCGCGATGCGGCCGCCGCCTATGCCGCTGGCTGTCCGTTCCACCAGGTGAGCGAAACACGCTCGCTTCTGGACATAACCCGACAACTGATCGAACCGAAAGGCGCGCCGGCATGCCAGACAACAAACGCATTCTGATCACGGGGCACAACGGCTATATCGGATCCGTCATGGCGCCCTGGTTTATGGACCAGGGCTACGATGTGGTCGGCCTTGATACCGGCTATTTCGCCCCCTGCACGCTGGTGCCGGATGTCATGCGGATCCCGACGATCAATAAGGACGTGCGGGACATCACGGCCAGGGATCTCGATGGGTATGACGCCGTGATCCATCTGGCGGCGCTCAGCAACGACCCGATCGGCAACCTGAATGAGGGGTGGACGCGGGAAATCAACGGGCAGGGGACGATCCGGCTGGCCGCCGCGGCGAAACAGGCGGGAATTGGGCGTTTCATCTTCTCATCGTCCTGCATCATGTATGGCATGTCGGACGCGGCGGTTGTCGATGAAACCGCCCCGCTCGCGCCGCGCACGGAGTATGCGCGGTCGAAGGCGGATGCCGAGGCGGCACTGTCGCAGATGGCCGATGACGGGTTTTCGCCGACGTCCTGCCGGAACGGCACGATCTACGGCCTGTCGCCGCGCATGCGCTTCGATACCGTGCTGAACAACCTGATGGGAAATGCCTTCACCACCGGGCAGGTCGTCATCCATAGCGATGGCACGCCATGGCGTCCGGTGGTGCACGTGCAGGACGTCGCACGCGCCTTTCAAACCGTCCTGGAGGCACCGCGTGAGCTGATACACAATCAGGCCTTCAATACCGGGGCGGACGAACTCAATCACCAGATCAGGGATCTGGGGCAGATCGTGGCCGAAACGGTGCCCGGCTGCACATTGGCCATTGTGCCACAGCCTGGCGCGGATCAGCGCACCTACAAAGCGGACTTTGCCAAGTTCCGACGCACCTTCCCGGATTTTGCGTTCTGGTGGACCGCGCGCGACGGCGCCGAGGAACTTCGTGCTGCTTTCGCGTCATCGGGCCTGACGCATGAACAGTTCACTGATAAGCGCTTCACGCGGTTGAACTGGCTTCGGCATCTGCTCGACAGCGGATTGATCGATGACGCGCTGCGCTGGACCACGCCAGCGATGCGGGTTGCCTAGAAACGCGACCGCCAGAGCGCTGGGCATGCGTGGCGTCGTTATCCGAGGCAACGTCAGCCATTCATGCCCCGTCGGAAACAAGAGCAGGGGAGACTGCTGCCGTGAATGATG
>DAICYU010000554.1 GCA_027311485.1 Acetobacteraceae bacterium | reverse complement strand
CGCACCGCCGCCATCGTGCGCGGCGCGTCGGATAACACGAAGCGCTTCCACAACCCCGCCCTGGGCAGCCCCGACGGCGCCGCGGCCTATGTCGAGCGGGAGTTCCAGCCGGAGAAAATGCGGCAACGCTACGACTGGCTGTATGAGTACGACGCGCTGACCGTGCCGGTGTGAGTTTTGGCTGGGCGTCCGGACGCCCCACGAACCCAGCACGCGACGGGCGAAGATGCTTATCGGTCTGCTACCAGCGGCCCTATGAGATGACGGCTTCTGATCCATCCATGTCGTCGCCACGACGGCATCGCCCCGACGGCATCGGCACGACGCGATCAAGATCCGGATAAAAGTTGGAGGCAGGCGTCTTTCCTTTGCCCGGTCGTGCCCTGGCTGATCTTGCTGGTCTTACCCAGTTGAGCATATAAGTTGCTCAAAGGAGCACCAAATGGCACGCGCTCAGACCACATCCCGGGCCGGATCAAAGGGCCTGTCGGGCGGGCATGGCGCCTCGCAGTTCACACGGAAGGCGGCCAAGCCGGCGGCTTCTGCCAAGGCGACGGTTCGCCGCAAACCGAAGGCCCTGACCGCTCAGGGTGGCCCATCCTTCGACTGGTTCAAGCCGACGCAGGAGGGGTTCGTCACACTCTACACGGCACCTGTTCTGACGCAGGTCGCGTGGGTCAAGAGCGGCCTCGGTGCACGTGACGCGAAGGCTATCCTGAGCCAATTGCGCGTCCCGCAGGGTGAAGCTCTGACGGCGTTGCATATTCCGGTGGCAACGATGAACCGGAAGGCCAAGACCAACGCCTCGCTTTCGCCCGCCGAAGCGGAGCGTGTGCTTGGGGTCGGTCGCCTGCTTGGGCAACTGCAGACCATGGTTCGGGAATCGGGCAACCCGGAAGGCTTCGACGCCGCGGCCTGGTTGTCGGCCTGGATGAGCGCGCCGGTGCCAGCCCTGGGTGGCGCCCGTCCGCTGGACCTCATGGATACCATGACGGGTCAGGCACTGGTCTCGCAGGTGCTCGCGCAGATGCAGAGCGGCGCTTACGCTTGAGCCGGATTGTCTATCGGATCGGCACCGACACACCGGACTACGAGGCAGACGATCTCAGCGGGAAAGGCGCAGAGATCACGGGCGGCCGCTGGAACCAGAAAGGTGCGGCGGTCGTCTATGCGGCGGAGAACCGGGCGCTCGCTTGTCTCGAAACAGTGGTGCATCTCGCGGCGGGCGGCCTGCCTTTCAACCGGTATCTGGTCGAGATCTCGATCCCCGATCCGGTATGGGATGCCGCCCAGACGGAGCGCCCGGCGAGCCTGCCCGTCGGCTGGGATGCCGCGCCGGCAAGCCGCGCCAGCATCAGCTTCGGCACCGCATGGCTGCGGAGCGGGCGTTCGGCAGTTCTGGTGATCCCCTCGGTGATTGTACCGGAGGAGTGTTGCATTCTGGTCAATCCCGTTCATCCAGACAGCCGCAGCATCAGCGCGGTCAAGTCGCGCCGCTGGCTTTATGATCCCCGCCTGACGCGCGCCTCCGCCTAGCCAGCGGCAAGTCGATTGACACGGGGTCGTCCGGTCAGAGGCGTATCTTTCCAGGGTGCGGAATTGCGTCGGTTCCCGACCGGCAACTATGTCCGCCTCCGAACGCGCGTGCCCGGATCCAGACAGACCGGAATCCGCCCAGATCGGTGATTCGACAGGGCCGGTGGTCTGATTCCACAAGGATGCCGCCACACCGGCATGGCCACCCGGTATACCCCTGACGCCGCCGCTGCTTGCCGCAATAGATGACGTACCATATATTGGCACCCCAGCGAACGGGGCGTGAGATGTCAGCCAACCAGCAACAGCTTCGGGACGGTTTCGCCAGCCTGATCGCCCGCGTCGGGCGGCAGTGGCGCCGGGCGGTCGATCGGCGGTTGCAGCCGTTTGGATTGACGGAGGCGACGTGGCTGCCGCTGATCCACCTCGCCCGCGCCCCCGTACCCTTGCGGCAGAAGGAACTCGCCGCGTCACTGGTTCTCGACGGCTCCTCGGTCGTCCGCCTGCTGGACTCGCTGGAAGCCGCCGGCCTGATCGAACGGCGGGAGGAAAGCGCCGACCGCCGCGCCAAGACCATCAGCGTGACCGAACGCGGCCGCGCCATCATCGACCAGGTGGAGGCAGCCTCCCTGGCGGTGCGCAACGCCACGCTGGTCGGCGTGTCAGACGACGACATCGCCACCGCGACGCGGGTGCTGGACGTCGTCCGCCGCAATCTGGCCGACCAACTGGGCGGCGAGGCATGACGGCGCCGGCCGCCGAGGCGCGCAGCGCACGGCCGGCCACTCCGGCCACCCAGGCGACGCTGCCGCTTGAACCCGCCACCCGCATGATCATCACGGTGTGCACCATCCTGGCCACCCTGATGCAGTCTCTGGACAGCACCATCGCCAATGTCGCGCTGCCCTACATGCAGGGAACGATGGCGGCCAGCCAGGATGAGATCAACTGGGTGCTGACCAGCTACATCGTCGCCGCCGCGATCATGACGACTCCCACCGGCTTCCTCGCCGCCCGGTATGGCCGCACCCGCCTGTTCGTCTCCGCCGTGGCGGGCTTCACCTTCGCATCCATCCTGTGCGGCCTGGCGCAATCCCTGAGTCAGATCGTCGTGTTCCGCGTCCTGCAAGGCGTGTGCGGCGCCGCCCTGGTGCCGCTGTCGCAGTCGGTGATGTTCGACATCTACCCGGTCGAGCAACGCGGCCGGGCGATGGCGCTGTGGACGATGGGCGTGATGATCGGCCCGATCTTCGGCCCGATTCTGGGCGGCTGGCTGACCGAAAATCATAGCTGGCGCTGGGTCTTCTACATCAACGTGCCGTTCGGCGTGGTCACCGCGTTCGGCCTGCTGACCTTCCTGAAGGAAACCGCGCACGGCAACGCGCAACGGCTCGATTGGATCGGTTTCGGTGCGCTGTCCCTGGCCATCGGCGCGTTCCAGACGATGCTCGACCGGGGGGAGACGCTGGACTGGTTCAGTTCATACGAAATCATCGCCGAGGCGTGCCTGGCCGGCACCGGGTTTTATATTTTCCTGGTCCAGTTCGCCCTGGCGCCGCGCCCGTTCCTCTCGCCCCGGCTGTTCCGGGACAGGAATTTCGTCGTCGGGATCACGCTGTATTTTAGCATGGGGCTGATCATGTACGCGACGCTGGCGTT
>DAICYU010000553.1 GCA_027311485.1 Acetobacteraceae bacterium | reverse complement strand
TCCTCCCGCGAACACGCGGTGTGGGCGCTGTACGACCACGGATTCCGTGTCGTTATCGCGCCGAGCTTCGGGGATATCTTCTACAACAACAGCTTCAAGCAGGGGCTGCTGCCGGTGGTGCTGCCGGAAGCCGAGGTTGCCGCCCTGCGGGAGGCGGTTGAGCGCAGCAACAGTGCGCATGTGTCGGTGGATCTGGCCAGCCAGACGGTCACCGGGCCGGGTGGATTTTCCGCGCGGTTCGAGATCGCGCCGTTCCGCAAGCAGAAGCTGCTGGACGGGCTGGACGATATCGCCATGACGCTGAGCCTGTCCGATGCCATCACGACGTTCGAGGCGACGTTCGACCGGGATATGGCGTGGCTGAGGGTGCCCTCGGGCGCATAGCCCGGGGTTCCGGCGTCTGAAACGCCGTTCTACCGGCTGTGGTGCAGCCTTCGGTCCAGCATCAGCAGCGCGCTGTTCGCCCCGACCGCGAACAGGATCACGATCAGCGTCACCGCCGTGGTCAACCGCACATTGTGCGAGTTGATCCCGTTGATGATCAGGAAGCCGATCCCGCGCTGGGAGGCGAACATCTCGCCGATCAGCACCCCCAGCAGGCACAGCGAAAACCCGACGCGCAGGCCGCTGGCAATCTCCGGCAGCACGGCCGGGACCAGCACGTGGCGCGCCGTCTGCATGGGGGACAGGCGCATGGCGCGCGCGGTCCGCAGCAGCACCGGGCGGATTGTTTTCACCGCGCCGAGTGTGAACAGCACAACCGGGATCATGCCGTGGATAACGCCGAACGCGATCTTCGCCGAAGGGCCAAGGCCAAACAGCAGCAGGATCACCGGATACAGCGTCACCTTGGGAATGGTGTAGAGGGAGGTCAGCATCGGTTCAGCCACATCGCCGGCAAAGCGGAACGCACCGAGCCAAAGGCCCAGGGCGATGCCGAGAACCGCCGAGATCAGCAGCGACCAGCCGAACGCGGCAAGGGTGCCGCGCAGATGCCCCCAAAAGCTGGGCGTGCCGAACAGCCCGATCGCATAGCGTACCGTCTGCCACGGCGGCGTCAGAGCGACCGCGCCCGCATAGGCGTACAGGCCCTGCCAGACGATCAGGATCACCAGCACGATCAGCGCGCCGTCCAGCAGGCCTTCCCGCCGACGGATCATTGCAGGCCCCGCCGGCGCTGCAGCCGTGACTCCCACGAGGACAGCAGCCCGTTGCTGATGACCGCGCTCAGCAGCACAAACAGCATCAAGCCATACATCGTGCGGTTGTCGAAGCTGTCGTAGGCAAAGGCGATCGCATAGCCCAGGCCGCCGGAGGACAGGATGAACTCCCCGGCGATCACCCCGATGAACGCGTAGGCCAGGGACAGCTTGATGCCCTGGAACAGGTTGGGCAGCGCGGCCGGCAAGATGACCAGCACGGCGGTGCTTACCCGACCCAGCCGGTGCATGCGGGCCACGCGGCGCAGCACCGGCGGCACGCGGTCCAGCCCGAGCAGGGTCGCAATCAGCATTGCCGGCACCGCTGCCAGGTAGCCGATGGCCATCAGAGGCAGCGCGCCGAGCCCGAGCAGAGCGACCAGCAACGGGTAGAACACGAAAATCGGCACCGCATAATACGAGGCCAGCAAAGGATCGATCGCTCGGCGTAGCCGTGGCGCGCCATGCAGCGCCACGCCGAGAACGAAGCCGGTCAGGACAGAGGCGGTGAAAGCGATCGCAACGGTCGAGAAGGTTTCGGCCACATTCGTCAGCACCTCCTGCGTGGACAGCAGGGCCACCATGGCGGCGATCACTTCACTGGGCGGCAGCACCGCGAGCTTCGGCACGAACCCGAGGCGACAGGCTGCCTCCAGCAGCAGGACCAACAGGAGTGTGATCCCCCAGCGGGTCCAGACGACGCGGCGGGCGCGGCTCATGGCCGGCCGGGTCACAATCGTGCGTTTCATGCTCGGGCACCGATCGCCTTCATCGATTCCGTTCGCAGGCTGCTCCATAACCGGGCGGTTATGGCGCCGAAGCCTGGGTCGGAGACGATGCGACTGTCTCGGTCCCGCGGCCAGCCGGTATCGAGCAGGTCGATGAACCGCCCCGGGCGCGCCGACATCACGCCGACACGGTCGGACAGCATCGCCGCTTCATCCAGCGCATGGGTGATCAGAAGCACGGTGGCGTCGGTTTCCCGCCACAGCCGCAGCAACTCATCGCCCATCAGCAGGCGGGTCTGCTGGTCGAGCGCACCGAAGGGTTCATCCAGCAGAATCAGGCGTGGCCGCAGCACAAGCGTGCGGGCGATGCACACGCGCTGGCGCATGCCGCCGGAGAGTTGTGCCGGATAGGCGGCGGCGAAGTCGGTCAGGCCCATGAAGCCGATCGCGTGATCGACGCGGCGGGCGATCTCGGCCGGGTCGGTGCCGATCCGGCGCAGACCGAAGGCGACGTTGTCGCGTACGGTCAGCCATGGAAAGCTCGAATCCTCCTGGAACACCACGCCGACCCCGTCCGGCACGGTACCGTTCACCGGTTGGCCTTCAAAGGTAATGCGGCCGGCTGATGGCGGGCTGAGTCCGGCCAGCACATCCAGCAGCGTGGATTTGCCGCAGCCGGACGGCCCGACCACCGAGAAAAAGCTTCCCCTGGTGATGCTCAGGTCAATCGGCCCCAGCGCGTGCACCGGGTTCGCACCCGGATAGACGCGCGTGACACCGTGCAGCACCGCGTGCGCGGCCGTCGCGTCCGTCATGCCGGCGCTGCCCTAGGAATGCGGCTTCAGGTCGGCGGGCAGGAATGACGTGTCGATCACTTTCGACCAGTCCACCGGGCCCTTCTGCTTGCCGACGATCTGCAGGCCTTCGACCATACGGTTCATGCCGTCGAAATCCAGGCGTCCGTCGGACCAGTACTTGAACGACAGCAGATTGCGGAACACCTTCCGATAGAGCGCGGGGTCACCGTTGTAGGCGCGTGCGGTGATCTCGGCGGCCTCATCCGGATGCGCGATGATGAAGTCCACACCTTCGCGCCGAGCGGCGATGATGCCGCGCAGTTGGGCGGCGCCTGTCTTGGCATAGTCCTTGGTGGTGATCGCCACGGTCTGCATCATGTTCGGCGGCAGCACGTCCTTCGCCGCTCGGAACTCGGCGACATCGTCACGATCGAGCTCGCGCACTTCTCCATCGGCACCCACCAACGGCAAGCGTGGCTCGGGTGGTTTGCGACTACCGTGCGGCTTCAAGA
>DAICYU010000552.1 GCA_027311485.1 Acetobacteraceae bacterium | reverse complement strand
ACGGTGTGCATGTCGGGGATGATATGGCGGCGGCCGATGTGGCGCTCCGCGCGCTGAAGGAGCGCGTCGATGGTGTCCCGTCGCCGACGACGATCAAGCGTGTGCGGGCGAAGCTGAAATTGTCCCAGCGCGCGGCTGGTGCCGTGTTCCGGGTTGGGCCGAGCGCCTTCGACAAGTATGAGCGCGGGCTGATTGAGCCAAGCGGGCCGACCATCCAGCTGATCACGCTGCTCGACCGGCATCCTGAGTTGATCGCGGATTTGCAAGGTGATCTGAAATGAAAGCCCTTGAAACTTTCGAACTGGCCAAGCTGGAAGTCCTGCGTGACGCAGCGGCTGTCGGAATTGAGGCGATCGAACAACAGGCAAACCGGGACTTCGAGTCGTTCGTCACACTCAGCAATTATCTGAAGGCGGCAACGGACAAGGTGATCGCTGGTGCGGCAACCAAATCGCGCACTCGTTGAATTAAATTCCTAATCCCCTTTGCCGACCAAAACTCCAATCTACGCCGCCGCCTGGCAGAACGGTGCCGGACACATGCTGACCGAGTTTTTGCTCCAGCGCAGGGCGCCAGGGCACGAGCTGGAAGCCGAGGCCGTCGTCGATCATGGCAAAGCGGCCGGAGGCCAGCGTCACGCGCTGGCGATAGATGCCGGTGACATAATCCCCCGCCCCGGAAGGAGCGTGCGTCCGCCCGGTCTCCGCGCGCAGCCGCTCGACCGTGGCGTCCAGCTCGCGTTTACGCAATGTCTCGATCAGGTTGCGCGCAAAAACCACGTGCGCGCCATGGCGCTGGGCAAGTCCCTCCCCCATCAGATGCTCGGCCCGCCGCGCCATGGCGTCGCGGATCTCGGCGCCGAAGCCCCCAGCCGTCGGCACGGGGTCACGGGCAACGAGCTGCCGGTCGAGCCAGGTGGCACCCGGGGCTGTCACTTGCGCTTCCAGGGAAAGGTCCGAGCGCGTGGCCAGCGAGAGGCGGCGCTTGCCCTTGGTATCTTCCCAGGCGCGCAGTTCGACGATCGTGCCCGGGAGCGCGTCGCCGGTCATGTCAATGTCGGCAAAACGCAGATGGTGGGTGCGCCCGTCCGTGCCCTCGATGATGGCGTAGGCGCTGCCCCGCAGCTCATCGTGCAGCCCACGCTCCACGAGCTTGCCCAGCACCGGGTCGGCGGCATCCTCGCCGTGGATGGCAAAACCCGTCACGTCCGGGGCGCGGTCGCCCGTGGCCATGGCCCGATGCATGGTCTTGATGATGTCGCCCCGGATCGACAGGTCACGTAGCGTTTGCTCGGCCCCCGGCTTGAGCGTCCAGCAACCGGAGCCAACCGGCTCGGCCAACCCCAGGCGTTCCAGCTTCTTAGCCCGTCCGACGAGCAGCCGGCGTAGTTCTGGGTCGGGACCGGTGGCGGCCGGACGGAGGTCGGCGATGCCGCCGCCATCATCGGTGAAGTTGCGCAGGGCGCGGTCGAGGCCGGTCCAGCGCTCTGCTTCCACCTCTTTCTGAAGCGCCGCGCTGATTTCGCGTTCGGTGCGTGGCCCCAGTTCCAGACTGACGCGTTCCTCGGCACGGCTGCGGAAACCACGGCTGATGTAGTCGCGGCTGATGACCAGGTCCTGGCCGTCATCGGCTCGGCCGCGCACCAGCACATGGATGTGCGGGTTGTCGGTGTTCCAGTGGTCGACCGCGACCCAGTCGAGGCGGGTTCCAAGGTCGCGTTCGGCATCGGCCATCAGCTCGCGGGTGAAGGTACGTAGATCTTCCATCTCGGCGGCATCCTCGGGTGAAACGATGAAACGGAAGTGGTGGCGGTCGTCCTCGCATCGCTCTGCGAATGTCCTGACATCGGCGGTCTCCGAGGTGGCATCGAACATTTGCGCCCGCGTGCCGTCGTGGGTGACACCTTCACGTTCAAGGTAGCTTATGTGCTGGGCCAGCGGCGCCGAGCGGAATTTCGCGCCGGCGTGCCTGACAATGCGAGCCTTGATGACGACGCGGCGCGTGGGTGAGCGGAGCGAGCGGGCAAGCGACGCAGCTCGCCCCCGGCCGAAGCGAGAGCCGCCGCCGGTCGATCGGCGCGGACCAAAGCCTCGACCGGTGTGACCGGCTCTCCTGGCTGCCTGCATCACCTCGCCGACGAAGCTCTTTGGCTGATTGCTGCGGCCGTGCCCTATGCGTCCTGGGCGAACGTGCAGATCATTCTCACGGTTTCTCATTGTGGCGTTCGCCAGTTGGCCCGAAAAGCGGGCGACGGCGCATTTGATGAGGGTTTGCTTGGTGTTTTTGACGACAGCGCCAGCTTGGCCGCAGGACCGACGGCGCTGAAACCGCAGTAAAACCAACCACCTGCACCCCGCCCGACGGCGGTGCTTTTATCTGGCAATCGGCTGGCTGGTTCCCTGGATACCCGAAACCCACGCCCTGAACGTACGATATTCCGTGCCATGCTACGCAGTACCGCGATCCGGCTCATTGTGGCATTGCTACGGGAGCAATAGGCACGAACATGCCTTCTGACTGCGGCGCCAAGGCAGGGACGTTTGCATTTGTGGCGGCGGTGAATGGCCGCCCCGCTGCATGACCGGCAACATAGAACGCAATTTCGCTACTGCGCTGGTCGACGCTCATTGCAGCATTTGCTGTACCGTCGATGAACAATGGCGCGTTCATCCAGGCGAGCGGATCAGGTACCGCCGTGGTGCCTCCGACTTGCACGGCGGCGATCAGTGGCTCAAGCCGGGAGAGGTAAAGTTGCGTCTCTTCAGGCAACGGCTGGCCCGTCACGAGATGATCGTCATAGCGCCCAGGCCCGGCGTTATATGCCGCTAAAAATCCGGGCGTGCCGTAGAGATCATACATCTCATGCAGATACGCAGCGCCCGCCATGATGTTGTCGTGCGGGTCAAAGGGATCGGCGCCCAGACCGTAGTCCTGGCGTAATTGAGCGTATGTCTCGGGCATGATCTGCATCAGGCCGATCGCGCCTTTTGGCGACACCGCGTGTGCATCTCCAGCGCTCTCAACCTGCATGACGGAGCGCAGCCAAAGCGTGGGAACATTGAAACGCTGCGAGGCTTCGCCGATAAATGCCGTGAAGGGATCAGGGGCTGAATTCGCTTCGTCACCACTCACTTGCGGCAACGTTTGAGCAACCGCCGAGACAGGGACAGATGCCAAAAGCATCGCAATAGCCGCCAAGCACATTGCCACCGGCCCAACATTGCGCCGCTGTCCACGCTTCGCTCCGGCATGAA
>DAICYU010000551.1 GCA_027311485.1 Acetobacteraceae bacterium | reverse complement strand
GTTCCGGCCTCGGCGAAGGCGCCGCTGCGATTTTGGCTCGGGAGAGCGCCACAGTCGTGGTGAGCGATATCAACTGCGAGCGCGGCAGGGGGGTCGCGCAGAGGCTGGGCGCGCCAGCCATTTTTTTAGAGCTCGATACGCGCGATGAAGGGCATTGGGCGCGCGTTCTTGCAGAGATTATCACGCGCTTCGGACGGCTGGACATTCTGGTGAACAACGCCGGCGTCAACATCGTTGACCGCCATTGGGACAAGCTGACGCCGGAGAGCATCGACACGCTGCTGCAGGGCAACCTGACCGCCGCGCTGTATTGCGTGACAGTCGCCCTGCCCTTCATGCGGGCGCAGCAGGACGGGCTGATGATCCACACCGCCTCCATGGCCGGGCGGTTCATCGGCGGCGTCAGCGGCCCGATCTACACCGTCGCCAAGCATGGCGTCGTCGCGATGAGCCACGGGCTGAACATGCAGGAATGTGTGAACGGCATCCGCTCGACCGTCTTTCTGCCCGGTGAGGTCGCAACCCCGATCCTGGATCAACGCCCCAACCCGGTGGGCCCCGAGGTGCGCGCCCGGATGGTGCAGCCGCAGGATTGCGGCGACCTGATCCGCTATATCGCCGGCCTGCCCAAGCACCTGGTGATGAATGAGGTTCATCTGTCGCCGACCCATAACCGCGGGTACATCGCGGCCTTGCAACGGCAGCTTTGATCCGCGCCTGGGTGGGCGCGACCGGGGATAGTGCGGGCCGGTGAGCGTGACGCGGCCAGGATCCGCACGGTGCAGCGCGGCCACGTGATGGCGGCAGGCGAAACCGCACCGCCGCCGCCGCCGTTTCGCCAGCATGGCAAAGTCTTCCGTCAGGCGGCGAGTGCTGTGGTTCGGCGTGCCGGTTGTTCTGCTGGCCCTGCTGATCGCGTTCTGGAACTGGGACTGGTTCATCCCCCTGGTCGAGTCCCGCGCCTCGGCCGCGATCGGACGCAAGGTGACCCTGGCGCACCTGCACGTGGGCCTGGGACGGGTCATCACCGTCACCGCCGATGGCGTGACCGTCGCCAATCCGGCCGATTGGCCGAATGCCGACCCGCCGTTCGTGCAACTCGGCAAGCTGACGCTGAAGGTGAATGTCTGGGACTACATTGAAGGCAAGGGCCTGATCATCCCCCTGATCGCGCTGGACCAGCCGAAGATCTACGTGGCCGAGACGAAGGACGGCACAGCCAACTTCCGCCTCGCCACGGGCAAGAGCGGCAGTGGTGGACCGTCGCCCAAGATCGGCGACCTGCGCATTGCTGACGGCAATGCACGCTTTGTGATCCCCAAGCTGAAAGCGGATTTCGACGCCGCCATTCGCACGCAGGGTGATGGTGGCGATGCGAAGATCGTCGTCAATGCCAAAGGCACCTATGCCGCGCAGCCGATCACCGGTCGCTTTGTCGGCGGCGCCTTGTTGTCGCTGCGTGATGCCGCCCATCCGTGGCCGGTCGAACTCGCGCTGGCCAACGGCCCCACGCATGTCGGGCTGCAAGGCACGCTACAGGATCCGGTCGCACTGAAAGGTGCGGACGTGAAGCTCCGGTTCAGCGGCCCTGACCTGGGGTTGCTGCAGCCGCTGGTCGGGTTCCCCATTCCGAAGACACCTGCCTACCAGATTACCGGAAAGCTCGATTTACAGGGCTTCGACCACATCCGCTTCACCGATTTCCAAGGCCGGCTCGGCGATTCCGACATCGGTGGCAGCATCACCGACGAACCGGGTGCGGCCGAAAGCAATGGTCGATCCAAGCCGGTCGTGAATATGGATCTGCGGTCAAAAAGTGTCGATCTTGCAGACTTGGCAGGCTTTATCGGCGGCACCCCCGGCGGCCCGCATGAAGCTGGTGCGACACCGCAGGAACGCGACGCCGCGAAGCGGGCAGCCAAAAGCAACTCTCTCCTGCCCAACACGCCGATCCGGGTGCCGCAACTGAAATGGGCGGACCTGCACTTGCGCTACCACGCTGCGCACATCGAAGGCCGCAACGTCCCGCTCGATAACCTGGCCGTGGCGCTGGACATCGTGAACGGACACATCACGGTGCATCCGATCAGCTTTGGCGTCGGCAAGGGACGGCTGATCGGCAACCTGGACCTCACGCCTGAGACGGCGCGGGAAGTGCACGCGCGCATGGACATTCGCATGCAGAATTTGGACGTGGCGCGGATGATGGCCGCCACGCATGTATTCCACGGCGCAGGGTCCATCAGCGGCGTCGGGGCGATCGACGCGACCGGCGACTCACTGGCATCCCTGCTGGCGCACGGTAACGGCGAGATCAAGATGGCCATGGCCGGAGGCGACCTGTCGGCCATCCTGGTCGACCTGACCGGACTGGAGTTCGGCAACGCCTTGCTGTCCGCGCTTGGCATGCCGCAGAAGACACAGGTGCAGTGCTTTGTCGGAGACCTGGCTCTGAAGGAAGGCCTTGTGGACTTCAAGGCGCTGACGCTGGATACGAAGGAAGCTATCACCAATGTCACCGGCGACGTGAACCTGGGCAAGGAAGCAATTGATCTACAGCTGAAAACTGATTCCAAACATTTTTCTATCGGCTCATTGCCGACGCGCATAAATATCAGCGGCACGTTCAAGCATCCCTCGATCCGCCCCGGGGCCGAAGTCGCCGCCCGCGCCGGCGCGGCGGTCGGCCTGGGTGTCCTGTTCGCGCCCCTGGCGATCCTGCCGACAATCCAACTCGGGACATCCGCGGCACAGGATGCGCGTTGCGGTGAACTGCTGCACCAGGCGCGCGCAAGTGCGGGCGGCAAGGCGCTACCGGCACCGGAGCAAACCGCCGGCGAGCATCGCGGCGACCGCTAAATATGGAAACCGGGTCCGAACAGATTGTTGCCGGTCGGTAGCACCGGACCAGGACCGGGTGCGCACCGATCGTCAGGCCGGGGCGCGGCTATTCCCACTCCGGACGGTATCAATCCGCGACGGGCAGTCCGGCATCCGCATTCAGCCATGCAATTCTGCCGCCGACGATCGTTGCCACCGCGCGACGGGCTTTGGGATCGACCACCACCAGATCGGCTCGTCTGCCAGCCTCGATCCTGCCGCGATCGGTCAGTCCGGCGGCCCTGGCCGGGTTCTCCGAAATCAGCCGCCAGGAGCGTGCCAGATCCAGCGCGCCACGGTCGGCCAGGATAAACGCCGCCCGCAACATCGCCGGATAGTAATAGTCCGAGGTCAGCACCGTGCAGACCCCGGCTTC
>DAICYU010000550.1 GCA_027311485.1 Acetobacteraceae bacterium | reverse complement strand
AATGCCCGGCGCCGGGCTGCGCCTGACGGACTCCGGCCAGCCGGCCGCAAGCGAGCTGACATTGAAGGTTCCCGCTGACAGCGTCGGGGAGTTTCGTGTCCTGGTTTCCACCCCGACCCCGGAAGCGGGCGGCCATCCGGTCGATTTCGTCGTCCACAACACGCTGAACCATGACCGGAGTGTCTATCGCTCGGTCTTCATCGGCCCCGGCGGAACCGGCTCATAGGGACGGGTTCCCATGCGCTTACCGGCGCAGCGTCTGCTGCGCCGGACTCAGCCGAGCCGGCAGGCGGGAGGCGATCAGAAGGGTGGCGGCGGCAAAGGCGAAGGCCAGCAGGTAGGCGTTATGCAGCGACCGCGCCACGATATCTGTCAGGTGGGCCACCAGTTCGGGCGTCAGGGTTGCTCGCCCGGCCGGGTCCAGCAGCCGGTTCACCTGGCCGGCGGCGGCCGGGTCAAGGTAAAGTATGGTCGCGTTCAGCACCGCGCCGCATCCGGCCGCCCCGGTCGACTGGCCAACGAAACGCAGGAACATGGTCGATGACGTCGCCGCCCCGCGCTGCCGCCATGGTACCGAAGCCTGCACCGAGACGATGAACGTGGTGCTGCAGAATCCCATCCCGGCGCCGATGATGAATGACCCGGTCGCGGCCCACATCGGCCCCTGCGCCGGCGTCAGCAGCAGCAGGATCACGCACCCACTGACCAGCGCCACGCCGCCCAGGGTGGCGACCAGCCGATAGCTGGTGCGCACCATGATGCGCCCGCCGATCAGGCTGAACAGGGCCCAGCTGACCGACATCGCCCCCAGCACCAGCCCGCCTGCCAGCGGCGTCCGGCCCATCGCGCCCTGCACATAGGTCGGCAGGAAGGCCGCGATCCCCATCATCACCGCCCCAGCCGTGCCGTTGCCCAGGCTGCCGACGACGATGATCCGGTTGCGCCACAGCTCCAGCGGCAGCATCGGTTCAGCGGTGGACCGCTCATGCAGGTACAGGACGATCAGCGTCGCCACGCCCGCCGTCGCGACCGCCGCCAGCAGCGGCCGCCCCAGCGTGCCGCCCTGCACCAGTGCGAGCATCAGCAGGCTGACGGCGACCAGCAGCAGGAGCGAGCCGAGCCAGTCGATGGCATGGCGGCGGGGTGTCACATCCTCTCGCAGGAAGACGGCGATCATGGCGATGGCGGCCAGCCCGATCGGGATGTTGACCCAGAACACCACCGACCAGCTCCAATGCTCGATCAGGAACGCACCCAGCGACGGCCCGACGACGGCCGACACGCCGAACACGCTGGACACCAGCCCCTGCACCTTTGCCCGCTCGGTCGGTGTGTAGATGTCGCCCAGGATGGTGGTCGCCATCGGCTGCACCGCCCCGGCACCGAAGCCTTGCAGTGCACGGAAGCAGATCAGCGGGATCATGCTCCAGGCCAAGCCGCATAGGGTGGAGCTGACCAGGAACAACCCCGCGCCGGCGAAAAAAACCCGTTTGCGGCCGTACAGGTCCGCGAGCCGGCCATACACCGGAATGCTGACCGCCTGCGTCAGCAGGTAGATGGTGAACACCCAGCTGAACAGGCTGAAGCCGCCCAGATCGCCGACCAGCGTCGGGATCGCGGTGGCGACGATCGAGCTTTCCACCGCCGCCATGAACGTGGCCATCAGGCAGGCGGCCAGCACCAGCGTCCGGCCGGTGGTGTCCACCGGCTCCGCCACAGACAACGGGGCGGCGGCGGGCCCGGGCGGGTCCGGTCCGTCATCAGGCATTGTCGTTTCCTCCATCGCCGGACGGTTCGGCATCCGGCTGCTTCTGCTGGCAGGTTTGTGCCATCCGCGGCCCGGGCGCAACAACGGGTGGGCAATGGGCGGTGCCGCGGCAAGCCTGCCGGCTCTCCACGACCGTTGCCTGCCCAGTCCTGGGTGGGGTGGGCCTGAATGGGGTCGCCCTGAATTGCCCGCCTGGCCGCAGCGCCGGTTGTGCTTCCCGCTCCCCCCTCGCCACCCTGGCATCCGCCGCTATAATGCCAGCCTGAAACAAGAAGCGGCTTGAACTGCTATGAGACGTCTGGCCGTCGCGGCCCTGCTCCTGATCCTGATGGCAGCCGGCGCGGCCGCCTTCGCCTGGCACCCGGCGATCGAACCCATCACCCCGCCCGCCCGGTCCGCCTTCGCCACGGATCAGGTGGCCCGCGGCGCCGAACTGGCAGCCATCGGCGATTGCGCCGTGTGCCACACCGCGCCGAACGGCCAGTCCTATGCCGGCGGCCGCGGCGTGCCGACCCCGTTCGGCACCGTCTACGCCACCAATATCACCCCGGACGCGCAGACCGGCATCGGCGCCTGGTCGCTTGCCGCGTTCACCCGCGCCATGCGGGACGGCATCGCCCGTGACGGCGGCCATCTGTACCCGGTCCTGCCCTACCCGCATTTCACCCGGGCAACCCCGCAGGACATCGCCGCCCTGTACGCGTTCGTCATGACCCGCGCGCCGGTGCGGGCCGAGGCGCCGGCGAACCAGCTGCCGTTCCCGTTGAACCAGCGCCTGCTGCTGGCCGGCTGGAACCTGCTGTTCTTCAAACCGGGCCCCTGGCAGGCGGACCCGTCGCACAACGACACCTGGAACCGCGGCGCCTACCTGGTGGAGGCGGTCGGCCATTGCGGCGCCTGCCACTCGCCGCACAACGCCTTCGGCGCGGAACAAAGCACCGACCGGCTGAGCGGCGGGCAAGCCGAGTCCTGGTATGCCCCGCCCCTCCAATCCGCCTCCCCCGCTCGGCAGCCCTGGACGCAGGCCACCCTGGCCACCTATCTGCGCACCGGGTTCGAGTCCCACCACGGCGCCGCGGCCGGCCCGATGACGGCGGTGACCGCGGAACTCGGGCAGGTGCCGCCGGCGGATATCGACGCCATCGCCACCTATGGCGCCTCCCTGATGCCCAAGGCGGCACCGCCGGCGCAGCCGCCACACACGGCCCCGAACAACCCGGCGGCGGCCATGTTCGCCGGCGCCTGTGGCGGGTGTCATGGCGCGAATGCCCCGATGACCCGGAACGGCGCGCCGTCGCTGGCCCTGAGCACGTCGGTCAACGCACCGACACCGCAGGGGGTGATCCAGGTCATCCTGCACGGCATTCCGTGGCGGGAGGGCAAGGCGGAACCCTATATGCCCGCCTTCACCGGGGCGTTGACGGATGCGCAGGTCGCATCCATCGCCGCGTATGTGCGGGCCGCCTATACGAACCAGCCCGCCTGGACCGACCTGCC
>DAICYU010000054.1:4939-13239 GCA_027311485.1 Acetobacteraceae bacterium | reverse complement strand
GCCTTCTGACTCGCAAAGCCGGTCTCACACATGAGGATTTCGTCCGTCATTGGTATGACGTCCACGGTCCCCTCGCCCTGGGCGTGCCGGGCATTCGTCGTTACGTGCAATCCCACGTCACCGACACGCGTACTCGCCCGGACATCCCCGAAACCGAGGTTGCGGTCGATGGCATTGCCGAACTCTGGTTCGATGATCTCGCGGGCTTTGAAAAGGCGGCCGCAACGCCGGAGATGAAACGGCTGACCGACGATGGCGCACTGTTCATCGGTGCGATCAAGACGTTTGTCATCGAGGAACGCACGATCATTCCGTTCTGACACTGCGGTTCAGCCGGCCGCGGGCCCTGGCTCAGCGCCAAAACGCTGGTCGCCATGGTCTTGACGAGGCGCGCAATACGCGTCCGACTATGCGATGTTCACAGGAGGCGTCGCCATGACCGTGTATGCTCCCTCCCTCGCCCCGATCCGGCATGACGCGCCGGAAGAAATTCCGATTCTCGATCTGGGACCTTTCCGGGCCGGCGAACCCGGTGCGCTGGAGGCGCTCGGCACCCAGTTGCGCCATGCGCTGGAGGATGTCGGGTTCTACTTCATCGTCAACCATGGCGTTCCGGCACCGCTGATCGACGACACGTTCGAGGCGGCGCGTCGGTTTCACGACCAGCCCGAAGCCGCCAAGCTGGCATTGCGGATCAACGAACACAATATCGGCTACCTGCCGTTCAAGTCCTCGGTGACCCGGCATTCCAAACTGAATGCGAACAACAAGCCCAATTTGGTGGAGGCATTCTTCGTCAAGCGTGAACTGCCGCCCGGTCATCCGGACCTGACATCCGGCGCACCGTTCCGCGCCCCGAACCGCTGGCCCGACGTAGCCGGGTTCCGCGATACCACCATCGCCTATTGTGCGGCGCTGGAGCAGCTTGGGACATCGTTGCTGCCATTATACGCCATTGCGCTGGGGGTTGCGCCGGACTGGTTCGCGGACGCGTTCGCCGAACCGATGTACACCCTGCGCCTGGCGCATTACCCGCCGCATGACGTAGTCGAGGAGAATGAATTCGGCCTCGCCCCGCATTCGGATACCAGCTTCATGACGCTGCTGGCGCAGAACGACATACCGGGGCTGTCGATCCGCCTGCCAAACGGCCGCTGGCTGGACGCGCCGGGACTGCCCGGCAGCTTCCTGGTCAACGGCGGCGACTTGTTGCGGCGCTGGACCAACGACCGCTTCCTTGCGACACCGCATCGTGTCATCAACCGCTCGGGCCGCGACCGCTATGCCATCCCGTTCTTCATGGACTGCAGCTATGACTGGCGCATGACATGCGTCCCGACCTGCCAGGGGCCGGACAATCCTCCGCGATACGAACCGATCATCTACCCCGACTACATGACCTGGTTCCGTAATCAGAACTACGCGGCAGCGGTACGCGGAGGGGATGCCGCCACCCATGGCTGAGTTGCCGGTGATCCACTTCGCCGGAACCAGTGACACCGATCTGGCGGGTCAGCTCGACGCGGCGTTTTCCAACACCGGCTTCTGTTATTTTACCGGGATCGGAATCGACGCCGGGTTGGTCGAAGGAGTCTTCGAAGCCTCTCGCCGGTTCCACGCCCTGCCGCGGGCCGCCAAGGACGCGATCGCGATGAACCGCTTCCATCGCGGATACATGGCCCCAAGGACGTCGATCATCGAAACGTCCTCGGTCGCGCGCGTCACCCGGCCGAATGACAGCGAATCGTTTATGCTGATGCATGAGGTTCCGGCGGATGATCCTCGGTTCGGCAGACCACTGGACGGGCCGAACCAATGGCCCGACCTCGCGGATTTCCGCGCACCGGTGGAAGCCTATGCACGCGCCATGCACGCCTTCTGCCTGCGCTTGCTCCCGCCGCTGGCACTTGCGCTTGGCTTGCCGCACGACTGGTTCGCGCCGTTCTTCCAGCAGCCAACCAGCTTCCTGCGACTGCTGCATTATCCGCCGCAGCCATCCGGCGCCCCGGAAGACGCCTTCGGGTCGGCGCCGCATACCGATTATGGGTTCATCACGATCCTGGCGCAGGACGATCGCGGCGGGCTCGAGGTGCGCCGGCGTGACGGTACCTGGCTGCAGGCGCCGCCAATCCCCGGCACCTGGGTTGTCAACGTGGCCGATATGCTGGCCCGCTGGACGAACGGACGCTGGCAGTCGACACCACACCGGGTGAAAAACCTGTCCGGATCCGACCGGTATTCGTGTCCGTATTTCTTCGACATGTCGATGGACAGCATCATCGAGGTGATGCCGACCTGCCGCAGCCACCCGTATCCCCCGGCCGTTCGCTATGGCGATTACCTGCTGGAGCGGCTGGACAGGAACTACGCGTATCGCAAGCAGCCGGCGGCGTGATGGGGCCGGCACTTGAAGTCACGGGCCTGGCGTATGCCTATGATGGTGCCATGGCAGTGCGGGATGTCTCCCTGGCCGTGCAGCCGGGTGAAATCGTCGCGCTGCTGGGGGCGAACGGCGCCGGAAAATCAACTGCCGTGCGGATGATCGCCGGCGTGCTGCGCCCGCAGCGCGGCACGATCCGGTTCGGCGGCGACATGCTGACGGGTGCGCCAAGCCATGTCGTCGTGCGGCGGGGGATTACGCTGGTGCCGGAAGGACGGCTGGTCTTCCCGCAGATGACCGTGATGGAGAACCTGCAGCTGGGCGCGCATATCAAGCAGCGCGCCGCGGTGCCGGCACTGGTGGAGCGGGCATTCAGCCTATTTCCACGATTGGCAGAACGGCGGGGACAGCTCGCCGGCTCCATGAGCGGGGGCGAACAGCAGATGCTCGCGATTGCCCGCGGTCTGATGGCCGAACCGCGGCTGATTATCCTGGACGAACCATCGCTCGGGTTGATGCCGAAGGTGACCCAGGAACTGTTCCGACTGATCGAGGCCGTGAACCGGTCCGGCATCAGCGTGCTGCTGGTGGAGCAGAACCTGCACCAGTCGCTGCGTATTGCCCATCGGGGCTATGTGCTGGAAAAGGGCGCCGTGGCGCTGGCAGGAAGCGGGCCGGCGCTGCTGGCCGACGATTACGTCAGGCGTGCCTTTCTGGGGCATTGATGCGGGCGGCGTGATCCTGGGGCGCCGGTCGGGCATAGTCCCAGCTCAAGCATCGTCCCAGGTCAGGCATCGTCAGCCTCGGGTGACCCAAGGTAGGCCGCGATCACCTTTTCGTCCTGTGCCACGTCCTGCGGCAGGCCGTCGGCGATTAGCCGGCCGGCGTCCAGCACCAGCACCCGATCGGAAACCTCCATCACAGACGGCATATCGTGTTCGACCAGCACCACGGTCACACCGCTGGCGCGGACTTCGCGCAGTACCTCGATCATGGCTGCCGTTTCGGTGGGATTGAGCCCGGCGCACGGTTCATCGGCCAGCAGCAGGTCGGCCCGTGTAGCAATAGCCCGCGCCACTTCCAGGTGACGAAGCTGGCCGACTGTCAGAGCGCTCGCGGGACGAGCGGCCAGATGTGCAATGGCGGCAAGGCGCAGCGCACGGTCAGTTGTTGCGCTCACGTCCCGGGGGCCAGCCTTGCCGAACAGGGCACCGATGCGCACGTTCTCAAACACGCTCAGATCACGGAACGGTCGGGCGATCTGGAACGCCCGTGCGATGCCGCGTTCGGCGATGCGGTTCGTCGGCAGTCCGCCGATCAACTGGCCCTGGAAGCGAATCCCGCCGGCTGTCGGCGGCAGATAGCCGGTGATCAGATTGAACAGCGTCGACTTGCCGGCGCCGTTCGGGCCGATGATGCTGGTGATCGATACTGCCGGGATCGTGAAGGAGACATCGGACATCGCCTGCAGGCCGCGAAACTGCTTCGACAGGTGCTCGATCTGCAGGATGGGTGCCGCGCTCATTCCGCCGGCACCTGGACCCGGCGGCGCCTCCATCCGCGGATGAAGCCAAGCGCGCCGCCGGGGGCCGCAAGAACCAGAATCACCAGCAACAATCCGGTCGCGAACAGGTGGAAGTCCAGCAACCGACCCAGGATCACCTGGGTGATGAATACCAGCAGGCCGGCGCCGATCACCGGACCGAACAACGTCCCCATACCACCCAGCAACGAGAAGACGACCAGGTTCAGGTTGGTATCATCGCGATAGACCGAGTCCGTGGTGATGTATCCCAGGGAATGAGCGTAGATCACGCCCAGCATCCCGGTCAGGATTGCGCTGATGATGAAGGCCGCACGCTTATAGCGCTCGGTTGGGACACCCAGCATGCGGGCGGTGTCCTCATCCTCGCGGATGCTGAGCAGGCCTGCGCCGAAGCGGCTTTGGCGGATGCGCCAGGCGATCAGCAGCACGGCCAGTCCGGCGAACAGGTAAAGCTCGTAGAAGAAAGCCTCGGGCGCCACGCTGTCCGGGGCGACTGGCGGGAAGTTCAAGCCGAGCGAGCCTTGGAGTGCGTCGACGTTGTTGTTCAGTTCGGCACAGACATGGGATACGCCCAGCATCGCGATCGCGAAAAAGGTGCCGCGCAGGCGCAGAATTGGATAGGCGATCGCCGCAGCCAGAATGGCGCAGACGGCGCCGCCCGTGAGCAGGCCCATCAGCAGTGCCAGGAACGGCGGCAGGGTGGCGAACTGAACCTCGATCAGGCCGGCGGCGAAGGCACCGACGCCGATGAAGGCGGCGTGGCCAAAGCTGGCATATCCCGCGAAGCCGCCCAGGATGGTCCAGGCAACGCCCAGGGCGGCAGAGTACAGCATCATCTGGCCGACGCGTACGTAGAACGGTGGCAGGGCAAGTGGTCCTGCAGCCAGCAACGCGGCGCAGCCAAGCACGAGCAGGAGGTGATGCCGCCTCATCGGGATGCCGCGAAGGCGTTGCCCAGCAGGCCGTTGGGACGGACCAGCAGCATGATGACCAGCAGCAGGAACATGGTGACGTTCGGGAAGGCAGGACCGATGTACTGGGCGGTCAATGTGCTGACGATGCCCAGTAACAACCCGCCGATCAGCGCTCCGGCCGGGCTGCCAACCCCGCCCAGCACCACGACGACGAAGGCGTTCAGGGTCCACAACGCCTCATCCGCCGGGGAGAACGGCAGAATAATGCCGATGACGATCCCGGCTGCACCGGCAAATGCGGCGGAGACGGCGAAGGTCAGCGCATAGACGTGCGGGACGTTGACGCCGCATAGACGCGCCGCCATCGTCTGTTGCGCCGTGGCCCGGATAACCCGCCCCAAGGCGGAGAATTTCAGCAGCATGGCCAGGCAGGACAGCAGGACCAGGCTGGCCACGAGCGCGCTGACCCGCACTGCATCGAATGTAAGGCCGGCGACGCGGAACGATGCGAACGCGTAGCCGGGCGTGATGCTCTTCATGTCCGGCGAAAACAGCCAGATCATGACGTTCTGGAGCATCAATGCGACGCCGAAGGTCAGCAGCATCGAGCCAAGGCCCGACTGGTTCACCGCACGCTGGATCAGGAAGCGCTGGTAGGGGTAGCCGGCGGCGAACAGCACCGCCATGACCAGCGGCAGGGTCAGCAGCGGATCGACTTGCAGCGCCTGGGAGAAGATCAGCGCCAGGTAGGCGCCGATCAGCACAAGGATGCCGTGACTTAAGTTGATCACGTGCAAAACGCCGAAGATCAGCGAGAAGCCGACCGCCGACAGGGCGTAAATCCCGCCCAAAACCAGGCCATCGACCAGTGTCTGGGCGATCAGGTGCATGAAGACGCCGGTCTCAGGCCTTCTTGTCCCAGGGCGGTGCCGGGTAGATCGGGTCCGCAGTTTTTGCCGCAACCGGAAACACGGTTTCCAGCTTGCCCTTCTGCACCTGCGCGACCATGCCGCCCATCAACAACGGATCACCGTCGCCCTGCGGGGTGAACTTGATGCGGCTATAGAATGTTTCGAAGTCAGCCGCCGCCAGAGCGTCGCGCACTGCCTTCGGGTCAATGGAGTTCGCCGCCTGCATCGCCAGGATATAGGTCAGGATGCAGGCCGCGGCACCGGCGGTGTGATAGGCGATCGGGCGCGTGAACTTGCTGTGGTAGTAGTCGGCGAACTGCTTGGAATTGCCGAAGAACTTGTCCTTGTAGGGCACGCTCTCATCCCAATAGGTCGAGCAGAGCAGCGCTTCGCTGTACTTGCCCAGCGCCGCCCGGAACGATGCCAGCTGTGGGCCCAGCCCCTGGAACAGCAGCTTCACGTTGGTGCGGGTGGCAACCATCTGACGGGCGATGAGAAGCGAATCCTCATCATGCATGACGCAGATCAGCAGGTCCGGCGTCTTGCTGCGAACCGACCCCAGCACGCTGGATACGTCGGTGGGCTTCTGGGGCAATTCGTAGGTGTCCAGACGCTTGAGCCCCGCCGCATCGCAGGAAAGCTTGACGCCTTCCGCCGCGGTCTTGGAGAACGCATCGTTGGTGTAGATCACCGAATAGGACTGCGGCGTCGGATGCAGCGTCTTGAACAGCGCGGCGGCGGCGGCGAACTGACGTGTGGCGCGGGGATACATGCCGAACACGTATTTGAACCCGCGCGTGAAAATGGCATCCGATCCACCACCGGTCTGCACCATCGGCTTGTGCGCCCGCTCGGTGATCGCGGCGGTGGGCAGGACGATGTTGCTGCCGAAGGAGCCCAGGAAGAAATCCGTGCCGTCATCGATCTGGCGCTGGATCAGCGTCGTCGCCCGCGCCGGATCACTGGCGTCATCGAACAGCTTTAACTGGATGCGGTATTTCTCCCCACCGATCTCGACCCCGCCCAGCAGCTCATTCAGGTACTTGGTGGCAGTGAGATACCCGTTGTTGACGTTCAGTCCGGTTTCCGCCGCCGCACCGGTCAGCGGGACGGAACCACCGAATACCAGCGTCTTGTGCGTTTGCGCCTGTGCCGAACGAATGGCGGGGGCCGCGAGGGTAGCGGCGCCGAGTAGAACGTCACGACGTTTCATGGGTAGCCTCTTTCGTGTGGCGATCAGCTGAGACTGCCAGGGTAGTCGGTCCATACGCTGGGTGCGAGTGCAAGATACGTGCCCGGCGGATAAGTCTTCTGCCAATAGCGGGCGCATTCGGTGCCGGTGGGATTCCACAGGCCGGGGTAGCTGCGCGCATGTGTCAGGAAACGGTCCAGCAACGCTGCGCGATTGCACCAGCCGCTACCCTGCGGATGCAGCGTCATCGAAAAATGCCGGCCGCGCTTGTACTGCGCCTCGAACTCAGCCCGCCAATTGCGGAACAGCGCATCGGCATGTTCCAGCCCGGTGCCCTTGGCTGGAAACATGAGGAAAAACTGGTCATCGAAGTGATAGTAATAAGGCAGCGCCAGGATGGCCCGCGGCGCGGCGACATCAGTGACCCAGTAATGCGGGATGTCGTCGGCCAGCCCGTTGCCGAACCATTCGTAGCCGGCGTCGATCAGCAGGTCCATGGTATGCGGGCTGATGGTGCCGCCGGCGAAGGGATCACCCTGGCGCGGCAGGGAGAACCAGCCCGCCGGCTTGTAACCGATCGCCTTGGTCAGGATGTCGGTTGCGGCGGCGATGCGGGCAGCCTCCTCGTCGCGGGCCAGGGCGCTGACATCCTCATGCCGGAAGCCATTCGCGGCAATCTCATGCCCCTGCCCCACCAGCATGGGTGCCAGGTCCGGCCGGATTTCGGCGATGACGGCGGGCATCGCGAACGTGGCGCGGAAGCTGTGCTGCCGCAGCACGGACAGAACCTGCTCAAGCCCGTCGTTCAGGGCAAAGAAGGCTTCCGACGTGCGGAAATCCCGGGCACGAATACCCTCGGGTCCCGGCGCGACGCTCAGATCGACCGTGATGCTGACACAACAGCGGTTCCCGTCCGGCCAGCGCAGGTCCGCGTCGGGGATCGTCTTTTCATCTGAAATCGTATAACCCTGTTTCCACGGCATCGGCGGGGCTCCCCGTCAGGCGGTTTGCAGGACGTGGCGGGCGAGTTCCTCGCAGCTCGGGAACCACACGCCCGGCAGTGTCTTCATGCGCGCAATCAGCCGGTCCAGCATCGCAATGCGCAGCGCCCGGCCGGATACGAACGGGTGCAGACAGATGTTCAGGTATCCACCTTGTCTATACTGGTGCATGAACGCATCCCACCACAGGTCCAACACGCGGTCGGGGTCGGTGATGCGCTGCGCGGCATTGGTGCTGCCCATCCAGGCAAAGCTGAAGAACATTGCGTCGTCGATAGCGAAGTGGAACGGCAGGTTCAGCAGGCGGGCATCGCCATCCTGAACGTAATACGGCAGATGATCCGCCGACCCTTCCG
>DAICYU010000054.1:0-4929 GCA_027311485.1 Acetobacteraceae bacterium | reverse complement strand
CCGATGTGTAGATGAACCCTTCCGCCTTCAGTAATGGCAAGCTGTGATTGCTGCGGGTGCCAACCGGCCGCTTGCCGGTCAGCTTCTCCAGCGCTGCCGCGGTCTTGCGCAGATGGTCCTGTTCCAACGCCGGCTCCCGCGGGACGCGGTGTTCCCACATATGGTCGGCGATTTCGTGGCCACTGCGCGCCGCTGCCCGCACCGCCTCGGGGTAGAGTTCGCAGATGCGTCCGGGCGTGAAGATCGTCGCCCTCACCGCATGCGAATCGAACAGCTCGATCAGCCGCCAGATTCCGACCCGTCCGCCAAACTCCCCCTTCGCAAGCTGCATAGGCGGTTCGTTCATCAGGCGCCGCAACAGCATGGCATCAAAATCGGCGGTGAAATTTACCGCGATCCGCACGCCGGCGGGGTAGGCGATCTTCGGGATCCGAACGTGGGTGGCGGCGTAATCCGACGCCGCGGCTGTCAGTTCGGCGAGTTCCTGCGTCAGCGCGCTGTCCATGAGGTCCCCCGGCTCTTGCGGGGATGGTAGCGGTGTGGGCCGGGTTGTCCACTGGCCACGGCCGATGATCCAGCCGGCCCTGGCCGTGTCAGCGTGCGGCTTCCGCCAGCACCATCGCCGCCGCCTTCTCCCCGATCATGATCGACGGCGCATTGGTGTTACCGGACGTCAGCGTTGGCATGATCGACGCGTCGGCCACCCGCAGCCCTGCGATCCCCCGTACCCGCAGTTGCGGATCGACGACTGCCATCGCGTCCACCCCCATCTTGCAGGTACCGACCGGGTGGTACGTCGTCTCGGCCGCCTGCCGCACCCAGTCGAGTATCTCATCATCCCGCATCCTGCTCGGGCCAGGCCCAAGCTCCGTCATCCGCCAGTCCGCCAGGGCCGGCGCCGTCATGATCGAACGGGCGATCCGGATGGCCTGCACGGTCAGCGACGCGTCCACCGGAGAGGAAAGGAAATTGAAGTTGATCGCGGGTGGCCTGCGCGGATCGGAGGAGGTGATGTGGATATGCCCCTTGCTCTCGGGCCGCATCGGGTGGGCGTAGCATGTCATGCCGGACTCGCGGGCGATCCTGGGGCCTTTTGGCCCCGGTTCGGTCAGCATCGGCACCCAGCCCAGCAGCAGGTCCGGCGCCTCCAGCCCCTCGCGGGAGCGAACGAAGGCGCGCAGCGGCGCAGCCACCATGCTGAGCATGCCTTCGCGGAACAGCGCATAGCGCGCCGCCTGCCCGACAAGTCCGAGGCCGCGGCCCCGATCGTTGTATGTGATTCCCTTCTTGCCGATTGCCCAACGCGTGCGCGGTGCGTAGTGGTCCCGCAGGTTCTCACCCACCCCGGGCAGCGGGTGACACACCGTGATGCCCAGGTTGCGCAGACGCTCGGGCTCGCCGATCCCTGACAATTCCAGCAACTGCGGCGAATTGATCGAACCCGCGCTAATCACGACCTCCCGCTCGGCATGGACCTCCTGCACGGCTGCGCCAACGGAGTAGCGAACGCCGGTGCAGCGCGCGCCGTCGAGCAGCACCGCCTCGGTCAACGCGCCGGTCACGATATGCAGGTTCCGGCGGTTGCGGATCGGGTCCAGGTAGCATGCCGCCGTGCTCATGCGACGGCCGGCGGCGATGGTCGCCTGGCTCATGGCAATGCCGTCCTGCCGGGCGCCGTTGTAGTCGGGGTTGTATGGAATACCGACCTGCGCTGCAGCCTGGATCAGCGCGGCGAAGACCGAATCTTGCGGCGATGGGTTGGTGACCCGCAGCGGCCCCTCCCGCCCACGGAAGTTGGCATCCCCCTCCGGATAGGTTTCCATGCGCTTGAAGAACGGCAGGACGTCCTCGTAGCTCCAGCCCTTGTTCCCCATCTGCGCCCAGGTGTCGAAATCCTGGGCCTGGCCGCGGACGAACGCCAGGCCGTTGATCGCGCTGGATCCGCCCAGCAGTTTGCCGCGCGGCACTGGCAGCCGGCGGCCGTTGGTGGATGGCTCAGGCTCCGCCGCGTAAAGCCAGTTGGCCGTCGGATTGGTGATCAGCCTGGCAAAGCCAATCGGTATGCGAGACCAGGGATGACTGGCCGGACCGGCTTCCAGCAGCAGGACCTGGTTGCGTGGATCGGCGGAGAGCCGATTCGCGACAACGGCGCCGGCCGAACCTGCGCCGACAACGATGTAGTCATAGCTTTGCATGCCGTTTCCCCCAGTCGCGCAATCGCGCATGCCCCTCCGACAGGACAATCGGGTCGGCTTGCGACAATGGTTCAGCGGCGTTGCGACCGTGTCAACGGTGACAGCTTGACCCGGAAACCGCGCTTGCACAGTGTGCGCCAACCGAAACGCACGGAGGAACGCCCATGGCCAGTCATAATGGCAGCGAGGACAAGCGCCTGCGGTCGCGTCGCTGGTTTGACGATCCGTCCGACCCCGCGATGACCGCGCTGTACCTCGAGCGATATATGAATTACGGCATTACGCCGGAGGAACTGCGCGGCGGCAAGCCGATCATTGGCATCGCGCAGACCGGATCGGATCTGTCGCCCTGCAACCGGCACCATATCGAGCTCGCCAGCCGCATCCGCGACGGCATCCGCGATGCCGGCGGCGTGCCGCTGGAATTCCCGATTCACCCGATTCAGGAAACCGGCAAGCGGCCGACCGCCGCACTGGACCGCAACCTGGCCTATCTGAGCCTTGTGGAGGTGCTGCACGGCTATCCGCTGGATGGCGTGGTGCTGACCACCGGCTGCGACAAGACCACGCCGGCGTGCCTGATGGGCGCCGCCACCGTGAACATCCCAGCCATCGTCCTGTCGGGCGGCCCGATGTTGGATGGCTGGTGGCAGGGGCGCCTGTCCGGTTCCGGCACCATTGTGTGGGAAGGCCGCAAGCTGTTTGCCGAGGGCAAGATCGGCTACGACGAATTCATGGAGATGGTGTCGTCGTCGGCGCCGAGCGTGGGGCACTGCAACACGATGGGGACGGCGACATCGATGAATTCGCTGGCCGAGGCGCTGGGCATGTCCCTGCCCGGCTGTGCCGCGATCCCGGCCCCGTATCGTGAGCGTGGTTGGATGGCGTTCGAGACGGGCAAGCGCATCGTCGGCATGGTGAAGGAAAACCTGCGTCCGTCCGACATCATGACGAAAAAGGCGTTTGAGAATGCCGTGGTGGCTGCCGCCGCTCTCGGCGCTTCCTCGAACTGCCCGATCCACATGGTTGCAATTGCGCGGCATATGGGTGTGGAGCACGCGCTGGACGACTGGCAGCGCCTGGGGCCGGAGATTCCGCTGCTGGTCGATCTGCAGCCGGCGGGCCGGTTCCTGGGCGAGAAGTTTCATCGCGCCGGCGGCGTGCCCGCGGTGATGAAGGAACTGCTGAAGGCCGGCAAGCTGCATGGCGATGTTCGCACCGTCACCGGCCGCACGCTGGCCGAGGACCTGGCGGAGGTGCCCGATGGCGACCGGGAGGTGATCCGGTCCTATGGTTCGCCGCTGAAGGCAGCCGCCGGCTATGTCGTTATGTCCGGAAACCTGTTCGACAGCGCGGTGATGAAGACCAGCGTCATCGACCAGGATTTCCGGGCCCGGTTCCTGTCCGATCCGTCCCGTCCGAATGTCTTCGAGGGCAAGGCCATCGTTTTCGAAGGACCGGAAGACTACCATGCCCGTATCGAGGATCCCGATCTGGGCGTCGAGGATCAGTCGGTGCTGATCATCCGCAACTGTGGTCCGGTCGGCTATCCCGGCAGCGCCGAGGTGGTGAATATGCAGCCGCCCGCTTCGATGTTGAAGCGCGGGATCATGACCCTGCCGACGATGGGCGACGGGCGGCAGTCCGGGACATCGGGTTCGCCGTCGATCCTGAATGTCTCACCCGAGGCGGCGGTCGGCGGCGGGCTGGCAATCCTGAAAACCGGCGACCGGATCAGGATCGATCTGAACAAGCGGACGGTCGACGTGCTGCTGCCCGCGGGCGAGCTGGAAGCCCGCAAGGCGGCGTGGACGCCACCGAAACTGAACAGCATGACGCCGTGGGAGGAGATTTACCGTTCCATGGTGGGCCAGCTTGGCACCGGGGCGTGCCTGGAACCGGCGACGTTGTTCCTGAATGTGATCGAGACACGGGGCGAGTCGCGGAACAACCACTAGTCGGTGAGCAGGCGCCCTGCCGACACGGGGCGCCTGACTGGTCATCGCCGCCGCGCCAGACCGCTGCCGGTTTCGTTGTTGACGAAAACGGCGCAGTCGTCCTGCCATGGACACGATCGGTTGGGTGCGGGATACGAGACTGCACCGCGAATGGCCCGATCGTAACGTCAGCAGGTGTCACGACCGGCACCGACCGTGCCATTGCGCAGCAGGAGCCCGGGTTCGGTTCAGCCCATCAATGTAGCCGCTGGATCGAGATCATGCGCAGCGATTGCTGTCATGCCGGGCGGCATTGACGGCTTCGGCGGAATAAACGTTGCGAGCAAGGCCCGTCCCGCCCCGTAGGCGGCTTCCATGCTGGCATACCGCTCGGGCGAAACGTAGACCGGCTTCGGCAGGTCTGTCTGATGAATCTCCCACGCAAAGGGAGTCGCGCCTCTGGCCACCCGACGAACAACCACCCTGACGGAGAGTTCTTCCTTCGTCACCCTCATGAAACCAGTCATCCCTTGCGCATCCGTGGAATGGTGGGCCGTGAAGGACTTGAACCCCCGACCTCACGCTTATCAAGCGTGCGCTCTAACGCTGAGCTACCGGCCCGCCTGACGCGTGGTATGAGGGAATTTATTCGATGCGCCAACGCACAATTCCGTAAGCAGGAACGAATGGGTCGGACTGTAGAATAGCCACGACGTCATGCCTGATCCTGGCGTTTGCGTCCCTGCCTGGAACCGCCGGCGCATCGACAGAGTGCCCCCTGCCGCTTCCGATGAGAT
>DAICYU010000549.1 GCA_027311485.1 Acetobacteraceae bacterium | reverse complement strand
TGGCAACCGGCCAGCCTGAAAAACGCTGGCGAGGTCGGGGGGTCCTAAGACCCGCAACCTTGGCAACCCGCACGCTGAAAAGGCGCGGCCGCGCCGTCCCGCGATCTATTCGGAGGCACCATGACACTGCTCAGTGACTGGCTCCGCAAGCACTTCGGCGCCAAGCCCACACAGGCGCCGCTGATTCCGGTACCGGCGGCAGCCGAGGCCGTGCTGAGCCGCCTAGCTTCCACGATTGTCGATTCCTTCGCGCCGCTTCAGCGCATCGGGGTCTCAGTCCTGATGGTGCACACCGACTGCAACGGCGACCTTGGCGCCCTGTACGGCTCGCCGATCACGCCGAAAGCCCTGCGGGTCATGGCCCAGTGGGCTGACAAGACGCTAGCGGCTATGCCCAACCCGGAGGTGCACTGATGATCGACCGGAGACACGCGATCCAAAGGGGCAGCGCGCCCGCGTGAGTGTAGTCGCCGTCAAGTTCGATCTGATTTCCAAGACGCCGGATGCCTACGCGGAGGCGATCTCTGCGTGGCTGCGCTCGCAGGAGGAAACGCCTGATGCAGCGCTGCTCATCATGTTACTGCCGGATGGCACCGTGCGCATGCGCGTCGAGGCGAGTTCACCGTTTAACAATCTTGAGACGCTTGGTCTGCTGGACCGCACGCGACACATGGTGTTGGTGAACCTGTGCGGCGATGTCACTGAAGTTTCAGGCGCATAAGCCGGAGACACACCGATGATCCGATGGACCGGCACGATGGCAGTTCACCAGACCGACAACGGGATCGTCTGCCGCTGGTATGAGGGCCAGACCGAGCGCTCGCGTAGCTTCCCGAACTGGCGCGCCGCAGCTGCGTTCATGGACCCGCTGGGCGAGCTGAACGCGCTCGACCGCGAGCTGTTCATTGACCCAGCTGTTGTCGAAAAGGCTACAACTGTTTCCAAATTGGCAACAGATGGGGACCGCAACCTTGACAAATACGTCAAGGGAGTTTTCGCGCCGTCGGTCCGGTTCGACCCGCGTGATTACTGGCCCATTGGCACCGAAGGCCACCACCCGATGATGGCTGAAACCCTTCGCACCGAGGCGTGGCAGAACTGATGCGTCGGCATCTCATTTTGCCAGACACGCAAGTCAAACCCGGCGTCCCGCTAGACCACTTTGACTGGATCGGCCGGGCGATCAAGGAATACAAGCCCGACGTCATCGTTCACCTGGGCGACCATTGGGACTTCCCGAGCCTGTCCGGATGTGCTGGCCCGCTGGAAAAGGAAGGGCGGCGCTACCAGGCCGACCTAGACGCCGGGAATGAGGCCCTGCACCGACTGCGCGACGCTATGGGGCCGTTTCGTGGCCGCAAGGTCTTACTGCGCGGCAATCACGAGGACCGTCTTACACGGGCGCTCAATGCGTCCCCGACGTGGGCCGGGGCGGTAGGTTTCCACCAGTTCGACGACAAGCGGCTCGGTTGGGAGGTTGTGGATTACTTCCACGGCTCGCCTAAGCCTATCGAAATCGACGGCGTGACCTACGCCCATTACTTCCCAAACCCGAACACCGGCAAGCCGATAGGCGGAACGATCACCAATCGGCTGGCGAAGATCGGCACGTCTTTCGTGCAAGGCCACGTCCAGGGGCTGTTGCAGGGGAACGTCCAGTACGCAACGGGCCTGATCCGTCACGGGATCGTGGCCGGCTCCGCATACCTTCACGACGAAGAGTTCAAGGGGATGGCGAACGCGCACTGGCGCGGCATCGTCGTCCTGAACGAGGTTCGTAACGGCCAGTTTTGCGAGATGCCGCTGACTCTGGATTACCTGTGCCGCAAATACGCGAGGCGCAGTCTCGGGTCATTCCTGCGCCGCAATTACAAGCGCGCCGCCGAACGCTTCACGCTCGCACGGGGTGAGTGATGACCGACACACCGGAAGAAACGGAAGCCCTACCGGAGATCGAGCTTATACCGCCCGACGACTGCCTGATCGAGTGCGACGACTGCATCATCGGGCTTGCTGGCGGCGTAGATCAGTTTTGCGACTCGCAGGACTCGACCGCAATCAGGATTCACAACAAGGGCGGCAAGATTGAGGCCCTCGATATTCTCTCCCGCACGTGGCGGGAAATCGGCCGCGCCGGCAGTGGGAAGATCAGCGCGATAACGAAGGAACCCAAACCATGACCACCCTCATCATCCTTGCCATCATCGGCGCCTGCGCTTATGCGGTCTATCGCTTCCGCAAGACGCTTGAAGCGAAGGCGGCGGCCGATCAAGCCGCGCTTGAACGATCATGGGGTTTGATGAAGGCGCCAGCTCCTCCGGCCGCGACTGTCAAAGTCGAGCCGAAGGCGCCGTGACGTGGCGGAAGAAGACGTGCAGCGGGCAATCGGCGCCCATGAAGCCCGCATCGTGCGGCTTGAGGGCGATTACCGAGACATCCGCAGGGAAATTAGCGACTTTCGGATAGAGGCGAAGGCCGACATCACGGCCGTCGTTTCGATGTTGACGACCGTCCGCGACCGGGTAGTGGCGGGGGGTGGCGGGTGGAGGGTAGCCGTCTGGATGTTCGGGGCAGGAACGGCGATTGCAGCCCTCATCGAGGGCGTTTACCACTTTTTTAGCGTGCGATGATCGTCGCCGGCCTCGTTGTCATTGCCGGAATCATGCTCGCCGGCTGGCTGCGCGATAGGGACAACAGGCCGTGGTAAAGCCGCAGCTCGTATCGAACTGGCGCACTATGCTTCACTGGCATTCGACGCGCCTGCACATTCTCGGCATCGTCCTGTCCGCTCTGGCGACCGGCCTTTCGCTGGCCTACGGGTCAGCCGATAGCGTCCAGCACGCGATGCTGCCAACGTGGCTGACTCCGCTGATCCTGGGCCTGATCTTCGTCGGGGCCTTCGTCGGGCGCCTGCTGAAACAGGATAACGATTGATGGCCCTGAAGCGCTGGCAAAAGCTGGCCGCTGGTGGGGCCGCTGCCGCCGTCATTGCCTCCGCGATGGCCGCAACCTTCGAGGGCATCCGCTACCACGTCTATGGCGATGTCGGAGGGACTCCCACGGTATGCGAGGGCGTGACGCAAGCAAGCCTGCCTCCCGGTGTCACGATTGATCCTGCGCATACCTACACGCCGGCAGAGTGCGTGCAGCTCGACAGCTACGCCGAGCACAAGGCGCAGGCCATCGTTGACCGCACGGTTCATGTGCCGTTGACGCAGGCGCAAAAGGCCGCGCTGACCGATTTCGTTTACAACGAAGGTGAGGGCAACTGGCTGGAAT